>JAZNWT010000198.1:0-7533 GCA_045593465.1 Clostridia bacterium | reverse complement strand
GCAAACATTGTTTTTTACTGATAGTCATAAAAGGTGCTAAATATGTTAACTATTTTTAAATTCCTCAATTTTCAAGCTCCCGATTTGCACTTTTATTAAGTTTCGGTTAACAAACAAGTACCGTTACAAAGAAAAGCACGGTGCATTTTACCGTGCCTTAAAGCTTTTAATTTTTAAATCTTCAAATATTGTTATTTGGCAATTCTTTCTTTTTAAGTGCCGCAAGCACAAGACGTGCCGCACTCTCCACATCCCGCATATCAATCGTTTCGACGGGCGAGTGTATATACCGTGTAGGAACCGAAACGCAGCCTGCAAATACGCCGGACTTTGTGCGTTGTATCGCCGCAGTATCCGTACCGCCACCGCGAAGTATCTCCATTTGATAAGGTATATCCGTTTCCTTTGCCGTGTCCACCAGGAAACGGCGTACACATTCGGGAACTATTACGGACGAATCCATCACCTTTATTGCCGCACCGCCGCCAAGGCGTGTACTCATTTGAGCCGCTTTTGGCATATCGCCGCAGGTGGTAACATCAAGATTGATATTCAAATCGGGTTCTATTGCATATGCCGCCGCACCGCTTCCACGCAAGCCTACTTCCTCCTGAACAGTGAAAACAGCATAAACATCATGTTCACTTTCAAGATTCTGCATTATTGCTATAAGCAACGCACAGCATATTCTGTTATCCATAGCACCGCAGGCAATTCTGTTTCCCATGTCTGTATAATGGGGTGCATATACTGCCATATCGCCTATCGCAACTTTCGCTTCGGCTTCTTCACGGTTTTGAGCACCTATATCCACAAAAATTTCCGTTAAAGTGGCTTCGCCCGCTTTTTTCTTTTCGGTTTCAAAGTGAACAACGCCGTATGTTCCGTTTTCAAAAACAACATCACGTGCCAGTGTTACTGTGGGATTTACGCCGCCGACATTAGATACACGCAAAAATCCGTTTTCGTCTATATCTACGACTATAAGTCCTATCTGGTCCATATGTGCACTAAGCATTACTTTCTTGCCCGATGTGCCCTTTTTATGAACTATAAGATTTCCGAGCGTATCGTTATACGCTTCGTCATAATATCCTTTAAGAAAGCTTTTTATTGTTTCGCTTATTCTCTGCTCACGGGATGAAGGACCGTAAGTTTCAAGCACCGTTTTCAGCATCTCTCTGTTTACCATTAGGAAAGCACCTCCTCGTACTTCTTATCTTTAATGAAAGCATCGGCAAGTTTAAATGCATTTGTAACGTCCTGCTCACTGCAAACACTTATTGACGAATGAATGTATCTGCACGGCACGGATATGCCGCCCGTTACAGTACCTGCCCCTGCTCTGTGCAAAGCCCCTGCATCGGTTCCGCCTTTTGTGCCCTTACGCATTTGATGGGGTATGTTATGCTTCTTTGCCGTTTCTATGAGTGCCTTCACCATTTTAGGCAATGTTATGGTTGCACCGTCCATTACTGTTATTGCCGCACCCTGCCCCACGTTTGTTACGGTTTGATGCGAGAGTGAATCCGGCATATCGTTTGCAACAGTACCCTCCAAAACCAAGGCTATATCGGGATTTAATGCATACGATACTACTTTTGCACCTCGAAGCCCTCTTTCCTCCTGCACGGTAAAGACTGCATAAAAATCACAGTCATAATCCTGCCTGAGCATTTCGATAAGTATTGCACAGCCTGCTCTGTCATCAAGTGCTTTTGCCTTTATACAGCCGTTCCCAAAGCGTTCGAACTTTGTTTCAAAGCATATGAAGTCGCCTTTTTTGACGTGTTTCTGTGCGTCCGCCTTGTCTTTTGCACCTATGTCTATATAAAGCTTTTCATGGGGCAATGCACTTTCAAACTCTTCATCGGTCTGCAAATGTATTGCCTTTGCACCTATTACACCTTTTATATTATTGGGACCTATTACAACACGCTTTGAAACCGCACATCTCGGGTCCACATCGGGGCATTGATAAACTATGAGTCCGTCATCTCTTATGCCTCGAACTATCATTCCCACTTCGTCCATATGGGCACAGACAACCACTTTTTTTCCGTTGCCCTTTTTATGAACGAACAGATTTCCGAGGTTGTCCACCCACATTTCATCGGCGTAGGATTGTACTTTTTCCTTTATATATTTACGAACACTGCCTTCATTACCGCTTACGCCGTAAAGATTCGTTAATTCTTCTAATCTTTGAAGCATAATCTTTCCTCCCAATCATCACCTATATCGGCAACGACCTCTGCCAAAAGCCTTGCACAGTTTTCAAGTGCATCAAGGCTTATAGTTTCAACACTCGTGTGCATATAGCGAAGCGGTACGGAGATAAGTGCACACCTTATACCTGCACGCTGAATCTGCATATCCCATGCATCGGTACCCGTATTGAGAAGCGATGCACTTATTTCGTATTCTATATGCTCTTCCTCCGCCTTGTCTCGTATCATCTCAAACAGCTTGGGGTGAATATTACAGCCCATTGAAATTGACAATGAGTCAATAGGATATGAGCGGAACTCCGGCAATGACGGTGTTGTTGCATGGCACACATCAACGGCAATGCCTATATCGGGATTCACTGCCCATGTTGCACTTATAGCACCGAATGCCGTTTTCTCCTCCTGCACCGTTGCACAGAAAACCACCTTGCAGTTAAGCTTACGCTTTGAAAGTATTTCCATGGCACGTATGCAAGCTGCAACAAGTGCTCTGTCATCAAGCGTTTTACCGGCAAGACGGTTATTTAAAAGCTCTATGGGCTCATAGGGAGCAAATGTTACAAAATCGCCTACCTCTATGTTTCTTATGACCTCATCATAGCTCATTCCCGTATCGCATACCAAATCGTCCATCTTGTATGCTTTTTTTGCATCGCCCTGAATAAGATGGGGCGGCAATGCACCCACAACCGCCTTTATCTTTTGTGTACGGGTATGAATCAAAACTTCACTTCCGGGCAAAACTCTCGGATCAACACCTGCCACGGAAGCAATTTTAAGCATTCCGTTTTTTTCAATCTTGGTTACTATCATGCCGATCTCGTCCATATGGGCACATATAAGAATAACAGGCTTGCCTTCGCCCATACTGCCGAAAACATTACCTGCCTTATCACGCCACACCTTGTCGGCAAAGCGTTCAAAATACGACATCACGCATTTTGAAACTTCATTCTCATTGCCCGTTACACCGAATTTTGATGTTAACGTGCCTATAACTTCTGCGTAATTCATCTTAAGTCTAAAACTAACCCCTTTATTACTTTTTCCATTTCAGAAAGCTTTTCTTCCATGTCTGCAACCAAATTAAATTGGCTTATGGCACGCTGGAGATTATGCGTTGTATGTTCTGTTCTGAAATATTTATCTCCGTCCAAATAGTCTGTCAAGAAACGCATACCGCACTCAAATGTGAGAAGTATTGCACTTGATGCCAAAACATCACACTCATTTTCGGTGAGCACTTTGCCGCAGTTGTTTATATAACCTCTTGAATATGCCTCAAAGAATTTCATCGAGAAGTCGCCCCTCTTTGCCTTATCCTCATCAACCATATTCGCACCGCTTCTTATTGCGTCACCGAAATCGTATGCACTCAAGCCCGGCATTACGGTATCAAGGTCTATCGCACATATTGCTTCACCTGTCTTTACACTGAAAAGAACATTGTTAAGCTTTGTATCGTTGTGCGTAACCCTGAGTGGTAAAAGCCCATTGTCAAGCATATTAACAAGCAAGCCTGCTTTGCTTTCTCTGTCAAGTACGAACTGAATTTCTTTCCTTGCCGAAGCCGCACGGTTATTTTCGTCCGCATCCAGAATTTTGAGAAAATCATTATATCTCTTGGGTGTATTATGAAAATCGGGAATCGTTTCATGCAATGTGTCTGCAGGATAATCTGCAAGCATCAGCATGAAGCGACCGAATGCACCTGCCGCACTCTCGAGCATATGTTCATCTTCCGCTCTTGAGTATGTGGTAGTATCTTCAAGAAAATGAGTTGCTCGCCATACATCACCCTGGCTGTCAACAAAATAAGGCTTGCCGTCCTTTGTGGGCAAAAACATAAGCGTTCCGCACTTGGGATCACGCCCCAAACGGATTATGCGTTCGGCAATATGCCTTGTGACGGAAAAAGCATTTTCCATCACAAGGTGCGGATTCTTAAATACATTTGAATTTATACGCTGCAAAGCCGCTCTGCCATGCTCCGATATGCAAAGATACGTGTCGTTTATATGACCGTCGCCGTATTTCCTATAAGCATACTTTCCGGGCAGAAGCCCGAAAGCACGCATCGCCTCAGCTATGTGGTGAATATTGTTCATACTTTTAGTATTATGACCAAAGCTTCTCTGTATATACGCCTTTAGCCTTAAGCTCCTTTATAGATTGAACTACCATGGGCTTATCTTCTTTGTAAGTTATACCGAACCAACGATCCGTTGTTGAAAGAACCTTTACGGTTGCCATCTTCTGCTCCATAAGCTTAAAAACAGCACCGGGAAGCACGGCTTCAAACTTCAAGGGGTTGTTCTTGATTCCTTCGGGAAGGTCTTTTACAAGAACATCACGAAGACCGTCGAACAATGAGGGCATGAAGCCCCAGCAGTTCATTGAAACATATGTTCCTTCTTCTATTTTTGTGAATGTTTCACCGTCGTCCTCGGTAAATTCGATTCTGTCGGGACGCTTGAAAATCTTGAGTCTTTCAACGATATGAGTTAAATAACCGTTTTCGTCAACAGTGCATACACCTCTTGAAACACTGCCGTGCTCTGTAAGAGTGTTTTCCACAAGATAACCTACGAGCGTATGACAGTTGGGATCTTCGTTTGTTGTTAGGAAGTCATACAATACACGGAATGCTTCCGGGCCGTAATAATCGTCTGCATTTATAACTGCAAAAGGACGGTCACCCACTGCGTCTTTTGCACAGTAGATAGCATGAGTTGTGCCCCAGGGCTTTGTTCTGCCTTCGGGAACGGTGAAGCCTTCGGGGAGCATTTCAAGCTGCTGGAAGGCATAGGAAACCTTCATATACTTGCTTATATGCTCACCGATTTTCTGTTTGAATTCTTCTTCAATCTCGTGCTTGATTATGAATACTACTTCTTCAAAGCCTGCACGCTTTGCATCGAATATTGAGAAATCGATTATGGGATTACCCCATTCGTCCATGGGATCGATCTGCTTCAATCCGCCGTAACGGCTTCCCATACCGGCTGCCATAATAACAAGAACAGGTTTTTTCATCTTTTGTTTCCTCCGTTTAGTATATAGAAATTTTTATTTTGCAAGATATGCTTCAAAGCCCTGTGAAAACTGTTTTTCTCCGTTTTCGTATATCCACATGGCTTCAACGTTTTCGGTTGCATCAACAAGTGCCATACCGTCTTTTACGGACATTACCATAAGTGCCGTTGAAAGATAATCACTTGATATCGGATCACTTGAAAGTACAGTCACCGCCGCCGCATTTGTTGACGGCATAAGCGGATCAGTGTCTATTATGTGGTGGAAGCGTATTCCGTTAACGATATAATAACGCTGATAATCACCGCTTGTCGAAACCGACATATTTGATATTTTTATCTTTGCCGCCTGCTCGCTTTCGTTTCTCGGGTCCTGAACACCTATTACAAAGCTCTCTCCGTCTTTCTTTGTGCCTATTGCACTTACTGCACCGCCCATGTTCAAAAGCATGGACTCTATGCCTCTTTGCTGTGCCTGATAAAGTATCAAGGATGCCGCATAGCCCTTTGCAAACGCACCGACATCAAGCTTCATCTCGCTGTCTGCAAGATATACCGTACTGTTTTGCGAGTCCACTATAACATTGTTTATGTCGGTATGCTTTGCCGCTTCCCGGAGCTTTTCAACGGACGGCAGCTTTGTAAACGACGAATCATTCATGCCGTTGCTTATATAAGCACGCCATATCTCGGTAACACTGCCCATTGCAACATTTACCGCTCCGTTTGTTTTTTCGTAAGCTTTCTTTGCATTAAGCAGCATGTCCACCAGGAAAAGATTGACCTTTACAGGCTCACCGCTGCCGGCTTTATCGTTTATTGTCTTTATATTGTTTTCTTTTTTATAGTCGGAATATGCATCGCAAAGCCCATCATAAACTTCGAGCTCTTTTGCTATCTGCTGTACTTCTTTATCAAACTCCGCCTTGTCCTCCATGTAGGCAACAATGGTTATTACGGTATCAAAATAACCCGTTATTGTTGCTTCACGGCGATCACCATCCTTTATACAGCCCGAAAATGCCGTACACATAAGAACAAGCACTATAAACAGCGAAAATATCTTCTTTGACATTTTATAATGATACCCTTTATATTATAGTAATATTTGGATTATACCAAGTTATTAAGACATTTGCAAATGCTTAATGTGCGTGATACAATACATTTATGCCGAAAATCAACAAAACAGATATATTTATCGCCGTTTTTGTGCTTTTTTTAGCCGCAATATGCTTTATTTCGAGTATTTTTCTTTCGGGAGGCAGCAAAAAGAGTTCCGACACGGTGGAAATATATAAAGACAATGAATTGTACGGTACATATCCTCTTTGTGAGTCACAGCTCATAGAAATAAAAAAAGACGGTGTTCATATCTGCACGGTCAGGATAGAGAACGAGGGGGTTTGTATGCACTATTCATGCTGTAAAAATCAGATTTGCGTAAACAGCGGTATCCTCACGAAAGAAAAAGCTGTTTCGTCAGACCTTGCGTCATGGATAGTATGCCTGCCCAATTCGGTAACTGTGCATTTGAACGCGGGTGATGTAAAATGAAGCTGAAAACCACGGATATTACCCGTCTTGCCATACTGACGGCGGCGGCACTTGTACTTTCCTATATCGAGCATATCATTCCCCTGCCGCTCCCCGTACCGGGAATAAAATTGGGGCTTTCAAATACGGTTTTGCTTTATGCCCTGTTTTTACTCGGCAAAAAAGAGGCTGTACTGCTCATGCTTTTAAAGGTCTTGATTTCGGGATTTGCTTTTAGTGGGGTATCCCCCATGCTTTACAGCTTAGCAGGCGGCATTTTAAGCGTGATCGCAATGATGCTTGCAAAAAAGCTTAAAGGGATAAGCGTTGTGGGCGTAAGCATTATAGGTGCCGCAATGCACAACATAGGGCAATGCCTTGTTGCACTTTGCTTCATCACCTATAAAGCCGTATTGCTTTATTTGCCGATGCTGCTCATAAGTGCTATAATAACCGGCACACTTACAGGGATAATCGCAAAATATATCTTAAATCATTTGTCACGGAGGAACCGAAAATGAAAGAAAAATTTCCCGCATGGGCAAAACTCACACTGATAACACTCATTGCAGGTCTGCTTTTGGGCTGTACCTATATGCTCACAAAAGACCTTATTGCAGAGCAGACACAAAAAGCGGCGGAAGCATCAAGACGAAGCGTATTTGAAGCGGCAGATACATTCAATGAGCTTGAGGTCGCAAACGAATCGGAAGTTGACAACTGTTTCGAAG
>JAZNWT010000197.1:0-8473 GCA_045593465.1 Clostridia bacterium | reverse complement strand
CTACGATCCGACTTCGAAAAACTTTATTTTTTTCAAACCTAAAAAAAGCTTTTTCTATTTAGCTTTAAAAGGCAATGAAAGTCCATCTTTGGCAGAAAAATTAGAAAACGCAGGAGTTGATATAGTTTATCATTCAAAGTGGAAACAATACGATATCAAGCTTAAAGATGCACAAGATTATAAAAACAATCGTGATTTGATCGATGAATTGGTAAAGGAATCAATGAACTATTATAACATTACTGACTAATTGCAACATAAATAATAAAAAAGCAGAGCAACCGCTCTGCTTTTTTGCGTAAGTAACCGAAATTACTTGATTTCGACTGTAGCACCAACTTCTTTGAATGCTGCTGCGATCTTTTCGCATTCTTCCTTGGAAGCACCTTCCTTGAGGGGCTTGGGAGCACCGTCTACGAGTTCCTTTGCTTCCTTGAGACCAAGACCTGTCATTTCGCGAACGACCTTGATAACCTTGATCTTTTCGGGGCCGACGTCCTTCAATATAGCGTCGAACTCTGTCTTTTCTTCTGCTGCTTCTGCTGCACCGCCTGCTGCGGGGCCTGCTACTGCTACTGCTGTTGCAGCTGCGGATACGCCAAATTCCTCTTCAAGTGCCTTTACGAGCTCTGAGAGCTCCAAAACTGTCATAGCTTTGATATCAGCAATAAGTTGCTCTTTATTCATTGTATTTTCCTCCTGTTAAATTTCAAATTAAATATTAAATAGTTTTTGCACAGAATTTATTATTCAGCCTGTGCACCGTCTGCCTTCTTTGCAATCTGATCGAGAACGATTGCCAAGCCGGAAATGGGGGACATCATGCTGCCAAGCAAGCGGGACAAGAGAACTTCTCTGGACGGAAGGTCTGCCAATGTGTTCATTGCTGCTGCATCGGAAACAACGCCGTTGATGATACCGCCCTTTATCTCACACTTCTTGAGCTTCTTCGTGCACTCCTTAAGAATCTTTGCGGGTGCAACTGCATCTTCATAACCGAATGCGAATGCGGAAGGTCCTTTGAGATATTCATTGATGCTTTCGTCGATTTCTGCGTCCTTTGCTGCACGTTCTACTATGGAGTTCTTCAAAACTACATATTCAACGCCTGCTTTACGCATATTGTTACGGAGAGCCGTAACTTCTTCGACTGTAAGTCCACGATAGTCAAATACAACAACGGACTGAGCCTTGCGAATTTTTTCCGCAACTTCAGCTACCTGTTGAGCTTTCATTTCGATAACCTGAGCGTTTGCCATGTTTTTCACCTCCTCGTGATCTTCTAAAAAAATTAAACCCCTGACTCAAAGACAGGGGTAATAAACAAATAAAACTGTTTTTTCTACCTCGGCAGGATTTACGCATTTTACAATGCAACCGGCTGTCTTTGGCAAGCTATTTACTTTTCCGACGGTTATAATATCATACAGCTTGTTGTTCGTCAAGCATTTTTGCCGAAAAAAATCAATAAAAATCGGGAAAAAGCTCTTTCATTTGCTCCGTCGGTACCGAAAATACATTCTGTATCTGCTTGACCAGGTTTTTCGGACGCTCTTTTATTATTTCCCTTTGATTCTCTATCGCCTTTTCCCATTTGGAATAGCTCATGAATCCCCATCTTTCCAAATGACGCTTCATCTCTCCCCTCATCTGTTCCACCATCTCATCATAGAGTTTAAGCGAATATTCGGGATAATACGAAAGCACCTGTGCATACCGTTCAACAAACTTTTCTCGCCATGACGCATTTTGCTTCAATGCCGTAGGAATATACATATTGGTTTTTGAACCGTCGGGTGTTGTAAAGCCGTCGCCCGTAAAATACTGAAACAGCGTATTGCTTGTCTTGCTTCTGAACGAAAAATCACAGTCGAAGAAAACGGGACGCCATTTTATTTCATAATCGTTGGTATTCCACAACTTTTGATTGAATATATCCGAATCGCCGCAATAGGAGCGTGCGATTATATAATCAATCCATGCATCGGCATCAACATATTCGCAAAATCTTTCGTAATTTTCCTGCCCGGTTAAATTCCAATATTGTGCATACTCATATACTTGCTTTATCTGCGAATTATTACCTGCTATCGCAAATGTATTTCTGCGTATAACATTTATTTTGTTCTCGTCAACTCCGTGCTGATAAGAAAAACAGCTCTCGTTCTGATTTTCTTTTAAATCATACAAGCCCCAATATCTGCCGTTTATGTATACCGCAACGAATTTTGACTGTGCACAGTCAAGATTTAAGTCCGAAAACAGCATTCCTGCATAGGCATCAACTATTCTTGTATCATCATAATCCTGCCCTGCATTTCTCAATGTAAGCGAAGTAAAGCGAGTTATCGGATAATCTTCGAAAAACGGATAAACAACACAAGTCTGCCCGTAACCGCTCCTTAAATATATACCGAGCGATTTTTGTGCATATGAGCGTGTCGAATTTCCCGATACTCTGAAGCCTGCCGGAAAGCTCGTTCCCAATGTACCGTCCGCTTCATAATATTCTATATAGCATTTTCTCTCAACGATATCGCTTTTCTTGTATGACCATGTTTCAACCGCATATACGCTGTTAAAATCGCTCGATGAAGCCGTGATGCATATTACGGGAATGGTGTGCGGCTCTTCAAAAAGATACGTCATTGTAACCGCATCACTTGAAATATGCCCGTCTTTTGCACAAATTGCCGTAACAACTGTATTTTTATCTATTTTTATAGGTGTGCTGTACTTATTTGAATCTTTTGTGGGCGTGCTCGAATTTACCGTATAATATATTTCGCCGTCGCCCGTAAGCTCAAGCTCAAACGATTCGCTCACAATTCCGCCGTCATGTGAGAATGTTGGGGTGTTAAGCTGTGCTTTGAGCGGTTTGGAATTTTCACTGCCCTTTGTGGCAGAAGCAAAAAACACTCTTTCGCCCGAAAAATCACCGTTTGCCCTGCCGCTTGTAGTGCCTTCCCTTAATGCTCCCGTTTCAAAAGCATCCAATATGCAATTTCCGTCAGACAAATACAGCATTTCGCCCGACTGAGATATCGAAAACGGTGCCGCATTATCATTTGCATCGTTTGAAGCGTATATTACCTTATAGTCAAGCGGAGCAATACTTCCCGAAAGTGCGTACTTTTCAAGCTCTGAAAGTGTATCCGACAAAAATAACCCGTCAAGCGAATAATCGCTTTCTGTCGGGTTATAAAGCTCTATCCAATCCTTATTGCTGCTTCTTGCAGGCTTTGCCGCAGATACCTCGCTTATAAAAACATTTGTTTTATCAAGCTTGTCCGCATTTGTTATGCTCTCACTGCCCTTTGTTGTGTTTTCCCTGCCGGGCGTTGCCTTTGCAAAATAAAGCCATTCTCCGCTCTGTATTCCGTATGAAATATCATCAAGTCGGCTTTCCTGTGCAAACATTACGGACTGATATTCATACCTGACGAAATCGGTAAGTATGAGCACTTCATCATCGCTCACTTTAAAAGACGTGTGCATATCCTTATCCTTGCCCGAAAGATATACTATCGCGTATTCGCCGCCTGCTATCTCCATATCGGGGAAACGCCATTTTGCAAGCTCGTTTATATCATCGGACAAAAAATAGCTGCCCAGATTTATATTTTCCGAAGAAGAATTATATATTTCCGCCCAGGCACATCGGTCACCGTCCTCGTCCACAAGCGTATTTTTGTTTTCAATCATTATTTCGGTAATAAAAACGGGAACATCATTGCCCATCTCCCGAGCGTCCTGCATCGGTGCATAAAACTCACTGTTTTTTGCACCCTCCGTGGTTTCGATAAAACAAACTCTTTCACCGTTTTCGTTGCGTCCTGCGGACATATTTTCTCCGACATTCGTTATGTCTATATAGTCATGCTGTTTTGAATTCAAAGCAAGGTAAATATACCCCTCTGTTGACGAGACCGCAAACGAGGTATAGTATCCGCCCGTAAAATCAAGCCTTACCGTAAAATATTCGTTTGGCTCCAATTCATAATACGGGAAACGCCATTTTGTAAGATCGCCTGCATTATCCGAGAGCGAGAAATACGCAAGCTGCACCGTTTCATCGCCTGCATTGTAAAGTTCTACAAATGACCTGTTAGCTTCGTTTATGAATATATCCTCACTGCTGTACGCCTTTGTGTACATATCCTTTTCATCTTTGAAAAACAAGCCTGCATTTTCCTTATCAGGTGTTGCGGTTAAGCAGTAATGATAACTGCCGTCATGATATGCGTAGCTGATGTCGCTTTCAAGTGCAGGAACGGTTATTCTTGTAATCAAATTACCGCGAGGATCCTTCAATACAAGGTCGGTACCTTCCTTGGGAAGCTTAAAGCCAAGGCAGGGATATTCAAACTCATCTTCGCTTGCAATATCAACAGCCGCAGTGAGTAAATAGCCGCCTTTTTCTATGATACCGGACTCGAATGTATATGTTGCCGCCTTGATATCCATTCTTGAAAGCGTATAGCCTTTAAGCTCTATATCCTTACCCGTTGTATTATGAAGCTCTATCCAATCGGGCGAATCAAGATTTGTTACTTTTAACGAGCTTGAATTTGAAGATACGACTTCGGATATTATTATTTCCTGCGAACCTCCGAAAAAGCCTGCTGTTTTACAACCCGATAAGCCAGCTGTAAGACAAAGTAAGCTAATTGCTATAATCAACATGGAAATAATACGTCGTTTCATTAAAACCGTCCTTCAAGCACTTCGTATCTGTTGATTATACTACAACGTCCATAATAAAAAAACATTTTTCGTGTTTTTTCGACAGAAAAAAGACTGCAAAACACGCAGTCTTTCTTCCTTTAAAAATTCTGATTATTTGGCATTTTCCACTGCTTTTTGTGCAAAGCTGTTATCCACAAGCTTCTCAAACTCAACTCTTGCCGCAAGCTCTCCTGCACCTTCCATTATATCCTGCAATCTGTTAAATGAATCCGCCGTCATTATGGGATCTTTCGTCCACGAATCCGTTTCACGGTAGCTCTTTGCAACAAGTGCAAGTGTTGCCACGTCGGTATCGGGGAAGAACGGCTGCATTGCCTTGCCTATTTCCTCATCGGTTGCACTCCATACCCACTGCTGTGCTTTGTATAATGCCCTTACAAACGCTTCGACCATTTTTGCGTCATTCTTTATTGTATCGGGCATAACCATGAATGCCGTGTAGGGAACTTCGCCCGATTCAAGACCTATATTTGCTACAATATAACCCTTGCCCGCATCCTCAAATTGGCTTGCCGTAGGCTCAAAAAGCGTTACATAGTCGCCTGTTCCGCCTTCAAACGCACCGCCCATGAGATTGAACTGCACATTGTTTATTACCTCAACATCCTTGCCAACCTTGAGTCCGTTTTTCTCCAACACATAAAGCAATGTCATGTACGGCATACCGCCGGGTCTACCGCCTATAACGCTCTTGTTTCTAAGCTCCTCCCACGTGAAGTTTTCACTCTTTTCACGGCCTACAAGGAATGAACCGTCACGCTTTGTAAGCTGACCGATTATCATGGGATGTTCCTCTTTTCCCTCATTTATTACATAAACGCCCGTTTCGGGTCCCATGAGTGATATTTCAGCTTCGCCTGCCAAAAGTGCAGTCATACTCTTATCACTGCCTCCGCCTGTTACAATTTCAATTTCAAGCCCCTCAGCCTCAAAGAAGCCCTCCGTTATACCGGCATAAAGCGGAGCATAAAACACCGAGCGTGTAACTTCGTTGATTACGATTTTTCTTAATTCACCCTTGTTTGCACATGCCGTCGCCGCAAGAAGCATAACGACAACAAGTAATACAGCTAATGCTTTCTTCATAAAATACCCTCCATCTTTTTAATTGCTTTATTGATATGCAAACGATAAAGCATATGTTACCCAACATAAAAACAGCCATCTTCGGGCATAATCAGAAACGGAGGTAATTTTGTCATGCTCATACTTTTTGTACGCACCGTCATACTTTACACCATAGTCCTGTTTGCTTTCAGATTAACAGGCAAGCGTCAATTAAGCGACCTTCAACCATTCGACCTTATTATTACATTGCTTATTGCAGACCTTGCGTCCGAGCCTGCCGCAAATATGAGTATTCCGCTCATATACGGCATTGTACCCATTTTTGCACTTATACTCCTTCAACAACTCATATCTTATTTTTCTCTGAAAAGCCGCCGTTTTCGTTCGATTATATCGGGGACTCCCCTTATAGTTATCAGAAAAGGTGTCATAATCGAAAAGGCACTTAAAAGTGCAAGATACAGTATAAACGACCTGATGGAGCAGATTCGTGCAAAAGATGTTTTTGAGCTGTCATCGGTTGAATACGCAATACTTGAAACAAACGGCGATATATCAATACTCAAAAAAGGAGCACAGTTGCAGCCCAGCTATGAAGATATGGGAATAGAGCCTCCCGACTCACTTATACCTTTCATGCTTATTGAGGACGCAAAAATATGCGAAACAGCACTTACCCAGTCAGGCTTTGATGCCAAATGGCTTGAAAAACAGCTTCAAAGAGCAAATATAAAAAGCATGAACGATGTCTTTTTTGCATTTTTAAATCCGTCAACAGGACTTTTGCATATACAGTGCAAGGAAGCACAGAATTCAAAGGTACTGTATCTTGATATAAAGGAGAATAATAAATGACAAATGCCTTAAGAAGCGAGCTTGCAAGTCTTTTAATATGCATAGTATTGGTATTGATTTTAATATTCCTGTTCATTTTTCCCAGACAGTATCTTAACTCTTTTCTCAACGATATAACATATTGTACATTGAACACCCGTGACGGAATAATGGCAAATGATGAGAAAAAAGTCACCGAAAATGCCGAAAAAATGATTTTTCGTTTTGAAGAAGCTTCAAAATTGCTTAAACTCTTTTTGAATCATGAAGATGTCGATGATTTGGGGCTGTATATAAACAGTTGCTATTATTCAAGCAAAGCAGACGAGATTGATCTCCATGTAATGATAGACAACATCGAAAATATTTTGAAAAAATGCGAATATTTATTTGATGTTGAAACCCTGTCGTTATATAATCTGTTTTGAGGTGAACAGCATGAGAAAATATACAATAAAAAAAGTCAGTTCAAGCAAAATAGATTGGGAAAGCATTCCGTCGCTTGATATAGACAACCATCAGTGGACCGAAAAGACAGATATAACAGCTTCTGCAAAAATAGCCTATGACGATAAAGCTATTTATGCTTATCTTACAGCCACGGAAAAAGATATTCTTGCCCGTTATACGGCTCAAAACTCCCCCGTATGGACGGATAGCTGTCTTGAGTTTTTCTTCTGTCCCATAGAGGGCGACCTTCGTTATTTCGACTTTGAAAGCAATCCCAACGGCTCAACCTTTATAGGTTTTGGCAGAAACAGCACGGAAATTTTGCGTCTTGTAACGGTTGACCTTGAAAATTCAATCGTCAGTGCTGATACACGCCGCACCGAAAACGGTTGGAGCGTGCTTTATACCATCCCCTATGATTTCATACGCATAATTGTCCCCGATTTTACACCTCATAGCGGCATGAAAATACGTGCAAATTGCTATAAATGCGGCGACGAAACGAAAAAGCCCCACTTCATCTCGTGGAATCCCATAAGCAGCGATACGCCGCAATTCCACCGCCCCACGGACTTTGGAAGTATGATGTTTGAGTGAAAGTCACACGGGCAGATATGGCATTTTCATTCAGAGGAATGAAAATGCCGTGAAGTTATAAGTTATAAGTAATAGTGAAGAAGTGTCGTAAAAGCTCCGTTTTCGGAGCTTTTATGTTTAGAATCGCAAATCATAATCACCGGTAAACCGTGGTGTGCATAGCCACGACAAGGGAACAATTACAGGCTCAGCCCCTGAAAAGAGCTTCTGAATAGTATTATCGCATTACACGCCCTACCGCCCGTAAACGGGCAATGTACTCAGCTTTTTTCTTGGCTCCCTCTGACGAGGGAGCTTGGTTTTTGCGAAGCAAAAAGACTGAGGGAGAGAAATTTTCAAACTCTGCTTTGTTTTTTCTTCTCTCCTTCCGTCACGGCTTTGTGCCGTGCCACCTTCCTCATCAGAGGAAGGCTAAGAATAGCGGCAACTTTTACTATGCCTTCACAAGACGGGGCAATTTTTCGCTCTGCTTTTTTATCTCCCACATAGTAAAGCCGAGGGTTTAGTTCCACGCCTTAAGGCACTATTGAAAAAGCAGTTCGCACCTTGTCGTGCGAACTGCTTTTCAGTTTATATTTCTACCTGTTTTTTGATTACTTTTTTACAAAAAAGTAATCAGGGGTGTGGGGACAAAGTCCCCACTGATTATGCCTGGAAATCGTATGTGCCCCAGGGCTGAGCGTCTATCGTGTCGGGCAAGAAGCCGTATGTGAGATAGAACTCCAATACTCTTGCGTACATATAAATTACGTTGCAGTAATTCATTGTACCGAGG
>JAZNWT010000196.1:0-3119 GCA_045593465.1 Clostridia bacterium | reverse complement strand
CTTGACGGATTCGACAGAGCTTTTCAAAACAGCGAAGCAGTAGACGCTTCATGGGCTGACGGAATAAAACTCTTGCACAAACAGCTTTTGGAACAGCTTCAAAAATTGGGGCTTTCCGAAATACCGACAGATGCAGGCTTTGATCCACAGTTGCATGAAGCTGTTATGCAGCTTGAAATCGAAGACAAAAAGAGCGGTGAAATCGTAGAAGTTTACCGCAAGGGCTACAAGGTTAAAGACAAAATAATACGTCACAGTATGGTAACTGTTGCAAAGTAGAAGAATAATAAAGTTATAAAAAATAAATTTTAAAATAAGACAGAAAATTTAGGAGGATATAAAAATGGCAAAAATAATCGGTATAGACCTTGGTACAACAAACTCATGCGTAGCAGTTCTCGAAGGCGGTGAACCAACTGTTATAGCTAATGCTGAAGGTTCACGTACAACTCCCTCTGTTGTTGCTTTCAAGGGCGACGAAAGAATGGTCGGTCAGGTTGCAAAGCGTCAGGCTATCACAAACCCCGACAATACTATTTCTTCAATAAAGCGTGAAATGGGTTCAAACTACAAAAAGAAGATTGATAACAAAGACTACACACCCCAGGAAATATCTGCAATGATACTTCAGAAACTCAAGAATGATGCAGAAGCATATCTTGGTGAAAAGGTTTCACAGGCAGTTATCACCGTTCCTGCATACTTCAGCGACAGTCAGCGTCAGGCAACAAAGGATGCAGGCAGAATCGCCGGTCTTGATGTACTCCGTATAATCAACGAGCCTACCGCAGCAGCACTTGCTTACGGCATGGATAAAGAAACAAATCAGAAGATACTCGTTTATGACCTTGGCGGCGGCACATTCGACGTTTCCGTTCTCGAAATCGGCGACGGTGTATTTGAAGTTTTGGCAACTCACGGCAACAACCGTCTCGGCGGCGACGATTTTGACGACCGTATAATGAATTATCTCGTTTCCGAATTCAAGGCTGAAACGAGCATTGATCTTTCAAACGATAAGATGGCTTTGCAGAGACTTAAGGAAGCTGCTGAAAAGGCAAAAATCGAGCTTTCCAGCATGACTCAGACAAACGTAAATCTTCCCTTTATAACAGCCGATGCAACAGGACCTAAGCATCTTGACAAGACGATAACACGTGCAAAGTTCGACGAGCTTACATACGACCTCGTCAACAAAACCAAGGACTGTGTTCTCCTTGCGATGAAGGATGCTTCCTTGAGCAATTCCGATATAGATAAAGTTATCCTCGTCGGCGGTTCAACACGTATACCGGCTGTTCAGGAAATGGTTAAGCAGCTTACAGGCAAAGAGCCTTTTAAGGGCATCAACCCCGATGAATGTGTTGCAATAGGTGCAGCTATCCAGGGCGGTATCTTGGGCGGCGAAGTTAAGGACATTCTTCTCCTTGACGTTACTCCCCTCTCCCTCGGTATCGAAACAGTAGGCGGCGTATTCACACGTCTTATCGACCGCAACACAACCATTCCCACAAAGAAGAGTCAGATATTCTCAACAGCCGCTGACGGTCAGACCAGCGTTGAAGTTCATGTTCTTCAGGGTGAACGTGAATTTGCACAGTACAACAAGACTCTCGGCAGATTCCAGCTTGCAGGCATAGCTCCCGCTCCCAGAGGCGTTCCGCAAATCGAAGTAAGCTTCGACATAGACGCAAACGGTATCGTTCACGTCAGTGCAAAGGATCTCGGCACAGGCAACGAGCAGAAGGTAACAATCACAGCTTCATCCAACCTCAGCGAAGATGAGATCAAAAAGGCTGTAAACGAAGCAGAGCAGTTTGCAAACGAAGACAAGAAGCGTAAGGAAGAGGTCGAACTTCGCAACCATGCAGACAGCCTTATCTACTCAACGGAAAAGACTGTTAAAGAGCTTGGCGATAAGCTTACATCGGACGATACAGCTTCCATAAACACTGCAATCGAAGAGCTCAAGAAGACTCTCGAAGGTGATGATATGGAAATGATCAGAACCGCAACAGAAAAGCTTACCGACGTTTCCTACAATGCTTTCGGCAAGATCTATCAGCAGCAGGCACAGCAGCAAGCCGAAGCAAATCAGGGCGGTGCAGATGCAAATTCCGCAAATCCCGATGATGTTGTTGATGCAGATTACGAAGTAGTTGACGACAATAACAACTAAAAAGAATTAAGAATATAAATTAGTAATAACCACGGGGACGGCTGATTTTAAAGTCGCCCCCATGTGTTAAGGATAGTAGGTGTTAACATGGCAAAAGCAGATTATTATGAGGTCTTGGGCGTTGATAAAAGTGCCTCTGAAGACGAAATAAAAAGTGCTTTTAGAAAATCAGCCAAAAAATATCATCCCGACCTTCACCCCGACGATAAAGTCTGCGAAGCAAAATTTAAAGAAATAAACGAAGCTTACGAGGTTCTTTCCGATAAAGAAAAACGTGCAAGATACGATCAGTTCGGTCATGCGGCATTTGAACAGGGTGCCGGCGGCGGCTATAATTACGGCGGCGGATTCGGGGGAGGTTTCGGCGGGTTCTCGGATATATTCGACTCAATGTTTGGCGGCGGATTCGGCGGCTCACGCAGAAATCCCAACGGTCCCGTTGACGGAAACGACCTTCAATATAATCTTACAATCACTTTTGAAGAAGCAGCTGAAGGCGTAAGAAAAGAAATACTTATTCCCCGTGAAGAAAACTGCAAGACCTGCTCCGGCACCGGTGCAAAAGCAGGAACAAAGCCCACAAAATGCACCACCTGCGGCGGTACCGGTCAAGTTCGTGTACAGCAAAATACCATGTTCGGTTCATTTGCATCGCTCCACACCTGCGATGCTTGCTCAGGCACGGGCAATATTATAAAAGATCCCTGCCCCGACTGTAAGGGTAAAGGCAGAGTCAATAAATCAACACGTATTGTTGTCAATGTTCCTGCCGGTATCGACAACGGTCAGAGCATACCGCTTCGCGGTCAGGGCGAACACGGTAAACGAGGCGGCATGAACGGCGACCTGTATGTTGTTATAAAAGTCAAGCCGCACAAGCTGTTTACAAGACGTGGCTACGATTTATATCTTGACATGACGATTCCGGTTACCACTGCTC
>JAZNWT010000195.1:0-14025 GCA_045593465.1 Clostridia bacterium | reverse complement strand
TCTTCCCTCACGCGGCGTTGCTGGGTCAGGCTTGCGCCCATTGCCCAATATTCCCCACTGCTGCCTCCCGTAGGAGTCTGGACCGTGTCTCAGTTCCAGTGTGGCCGATCAGCCTCTCAGCTCGGCTACCCATCGTCGGCTAGGTGAGCCGTTACCTCACCTACTACCTAATTGGACGCGAACTCCTCCTTTAGCGGATTGCTCCTTTTACCCCTTTGCCATGCGACATTGTGGTCTTATGCGGTATTAGCACCAATTTCTTGATGTTATCCCCCTCTAAAGGTCAGATTGTTCACGCGTTACTCACCCGTGCGCCACTAAGTTTTAACTCGATTTCCAAAACCGAAGCCTCGTAGTCAAATTAAAACTCCGTTCGACTTGCATGTGTTAGGCACGCCGCCAGCGTTCGTCCTGAGCCAGGATCAAACTCTTGAGTTCAATTCCTGCTGTCATTTTTCATGACTGCTCTTTTACTAAAAAAAATTTCGTTGAAGCACTTTCGTGCTCCGCCGGTCGTCTCAAATTACATTGCGTTTTTCGTTTGCACTATACAGTTTTCAAGGTGCTTTGTTGCCGCTCTTCACTGCTGTTCCGTGCGACAGCTTTGATATAATACCAAACTCCTTCCCCTTTGTCAACACTTTTTCTCAAACTTTTTTTATCTTTTTTTCGGAGCTGTTTTTTACAAATTATAGCCCTTACCGTTTTCAGCATACAAAACAGCAAAGTTAGTGGTTATTCTCTGTTTTTTGCACAAGATATTGTAATAAATGACTTTACATATCTTTTTCTTAGCGTTATACTTTCTTTATATTATTTTGGAGTGAATTATGCTAAAAACAGCACCTATAGGAGTTTTTGACTCAGGTTTCGGAGGCGTAAGCGTTTTAATTGACGCTATAAAACGTTTTCCAAACGAAAACTACATATATTACAGTGATAACGGAAACGCCCCTTACGGTGAGCGTGACGAATCGGAAATAATCAATTATTCCGTTCGTTGTGCAAAATATTTAAAGAGCCGCAATGTTAAAGCCATAGTTGTCGCTTGCAATACAGCAACAACGGTTTGTCTTCCCCTGTTAGCTAAAGCATCGGGAGTGCCGACAATAGGAATACATCCTGCAATAGAGGTTGCATCCGATGTTCCCGGCACAGGAAAAATTGCAGTCATGGCAACCTTGGCAACAATACGTTCAAAACGTTATAACGAGCTTGTTGCCCAGTCACCCTGTGCTTCACGCATAATCGGAATCCCCTGTATAGGTCTTGCAGGACGTATCGAGCAAGGCATATTCGGCGATGATGATTTTAACGATTTGCTCGACAGTTATTATACTCAATATTCCGACGTGGAATTTGATACCATAGTTTTGGGATGTACGCATTATAACTTTATCAAAGGAGCAATCACCAAATATGCAGGAAAGAGCATAAACGGCACTTGCAAGCTTATCAGCACGAATGATGCAACCTTGAACGAGCTTAACGATGTTCTCACGAGGGATAATTTGTTTAACGACACAGGAAAAGGTAGCGTGCAGTTTGTAACAAGCGGCTGTTACGAAACCATTCGCCCCATATTCGATGCTTTGATGAATACAAAAAATTAAATTTCAGCAATTCAACAAACAGCCACGGTTTTTTAACCGTGGCTGTTACTTATTGTGTTTTTATCTGCCTTTTCTCTTCGTTTCCGTTTCTTTCTGTACCACTTCGCCTGTTTCTGCATTTATTTCATACTCGTATTCAGTATTGTCAACACGGAATTCGACTTCGTAAACATATACGCCGTCCTCTTTATCAAGCTTTATCTTTTCAACAGCAACCGCATCCGCTTCAAAGCCTGCATCGGCTATTGCCGCCGCTTGTGCCGCTTCTTCACCTATAAATGCCGATGTATCAACGGCCGCATCTTCCTTGGGGTTTGCCTTGATTTTCTTTTCTTTCATTTCTTTGTTGACTATTTCGCCTGTTTCTGCATTTATTTCATACTCGTATTTAGCAGTATCGGTCGTGAATTCTACTTCATATACGTATACGCCGTCTTCCTTATCAAGCTTTACCCTTTTAACGGTAACCGCATCTGCTTCCAAGCCTGCATCGGCTATTGCCGCCGCCTGTGCTGCTTCTTCACCTATAAATGCCGATGTGTCAGCAGTCGGTTTAGCTGTTCTTTCAGGCTTTGCGGTAGCCTCGGGTGCTTGAGTTGTTTCGGGATTTGCCGTTCTTTTAGGCTTAGCTGTTCTTTCGGGTTTTGCCGTTTTTTCAGCATTCTTTGTTTCTGTTTCTTTAGTAACTATTTCGCCTGTTTCGGCATTGATTTCATATTCATACTTTTCGGTTTCGGTGCAGAATTCAACTTCATACACATAAATGCCGTCTTCTCTGTCTATCTTTGCCTTTCTGAAAGTTACAGCTTCTGCTTCCAATTCAGCATCTGCAAGTGCAATTTCCTTTGCCGCTTCAACGCCTATATAGCTGCTTTCATCTATAACTATCTTTTTACCTTCTCTTCCGCGTGCAAATGCAAATGTGGTTGTCATTGCTATAAGCATTGCCGCTATAAGCATTATCGAAATGATTCTCTTTTTCATAATTCTTACCTCCTTTAATTTTGATATTAGTTTAACTAATTAAGATTAAAGAATTATTAAGAAATTAAATAAAATCAAAATTAGTTATCACTTTTTTATTTGCGGGTAAGATAAACACAAAAGTGCTTCCTTTTCCAAGCTCGCTTTGCACTCTTATTTCTCCGCCGTGTGCGTTTACTATCCATTTAACCATGGCAAGTCCCAGTCCGCTGCTTGACTCACTGCTGTTTGAGCGTGATTTATCAACGCGGTAAAAGCGTTCGAAAATATGAGGCAAGTCTTCCTTTGAGATACCTATTCCGTCGTCCGCCACATAGCCTATCACCATGCCTTGGTCGTTTTCCGTAATACCGATATCTATCTTTCCGCCTTCCTTACCATACACTATTGCATTGTCTATGAGATTGATAAATACACGCATCATGAGTGTTTCGTCTGCGTCTATGATTATTGAACTGTCAGCCTTGATATTTACGGATATATCTTTTTTTGCGGCAGCAGAAATCTTTTCTTCTGCAACAACAGTTATAATCTCCGCAATATCAACGGGTTCTTTATTGATTTTTTGATGTCCCTTGTCCGTTCTTGCAAGCATTAAGAGCTGGTTTATAAGTGCAGACATTTTTTCTGCTTTTTTAAGCACCACCTCAAGGCCTTCTTTTGCCTCCTCAAGGTTTTGAGCATTTTCAATAGAATATTCGCACTGAGATATTATTACCGACACGGGAGTTCGAAGTTCATGAGATGCATCGGAAGTAAACTGTTTTTCATTTTCAAAAGCTTCCTGCAAGCGGTCGAACATTGAATCAAACGTGTGTGCCAATGAATGTATTTCATCACTGCCCTTACCTAAATTTATGCGGCGTGAAAGGTCATTGTCGTTTGCGATTTTTTCTGCAGTATCCGATATCTTTTTTATTGGACCGAATGCACGTTTTGTTATTATGTAGCCGCCGATTACCGATAACGCTATAAGAAACGGAATTGCCGCAACAGCTACGGTGAGCAATGTTTTTATACTGTCCGTAATCTGCGACGCAGATGCTATTCCGCGTACGGTTAAGCCGCCAAAGCCATCAAGTTCCACTGCACGGTCATACGAAGCCCACTTCTCACCATTGCTTGAAAATTCCTGCAGCTTGCCGTTTGCGAATCCGGGAATATTTTCCATGTTAAGGGCAATGGGCAAAACTCCGTAAACAAGCTGCCCGTTTGCATCATATATTGAAACATACACACCGTCATCATATGTTTCAACATCATCAAAATCTATTGTTTTCATTTCAGAAACAGCAGGATACGCAGCTGACGGATACGGCGTTGCAACAGTTTCGGCACCGTCTGCCGCCTTATCGTTTTGCCTTTCTTTTTCTTTTTTATGTTCATGCAGTTTTTTATCGGATTCCGGATTTTCTTCAATTATATCTTCGACAGCATCGTTTACAATTGCTTCCAAAGAAGCTCTGCCCGATTCTTTTGAGATGTTTGAGCCTGCATAGAAAATAAAGCCCAGCACCGCAATCATTATTGCGAGCATGAGCAAAGCATACCATAACACTACTTTTGTTTTTATGGACATTCTCTACTCCTCCGACGACTTCAGCACATAGCCTACTCCTCTTATTGTATGAATAAGAGGATTATCGAAGTTTTCATCTATTTTTTTACGCAAATAACGGATATAAACATCTATGACATTTGAACTGCCTTCATAGTCATAATTCCAGATATGATGGGATATTTTCTCCCTCGACAGAACGATGCCCCGATTTCTTATGAGATACTCCAAAACCGCAAATTCTTTGGCAGAAAGGGTTATGCTTTTATCACCGCGTTTAACTTCATACGAATCACAATCCACAGTTAAATCCGCCACGGTAAACACATTGCTGACACCGCCCGACGAACGTCTGAGCATTACTCTTATTCTTGCAAGCAATTCATCGAACGAAAAAGGCTTTACCATATAATCGTCCGCACCGCCGTCAAGCCCTTTTACTCTATCCTCAACAGTATCCTTTGCCGTGAGAAGCAGCACAGGAGTTTTGTCGCCCGATGAACGCATTTGTTTCAACACTTCAAGGCCGTTCATTTTGGGGAGCATAACATCAAGCACTACCGCATCGTATTCCGCACAGTCAAGATAGCTCAAGGCCTCCTGCCCGTCGAAACAATTATCGACAAGGTAACGCTCGAGTTTCAATCGTTTTGTTATAAGCTCATTAAGTGAACGTTCATCTTCAACAACAAGTATTCTCATGCGGTAAAGATTATCACTCCTATATTAAACTTATATTAAACCAATCTTTCCTTATCAACGCCGTCATCAACAACGACTTCCTCGGGAGGAACAAGCAAGAGTTCGGGATTAAGTATGAACTTTCGCATAAGCTTTATCGAGCCTGCATAATACTGTCCGTCACACACACGGTCGTCAAGCGTAAACTTAATGCCTATTGTGCGTTCTTCGTGTACACTGCCGTCCTTATCAACAACAGCCTTTTTTTCCTTTCTGCCCATTGCAACAAACATGGAGTTTGTACCAAACTCTGTTAAGTGGTGATAAATAGGCGGTATTCCGAGCGAACCTACATTAGTGAGAAAAACACTGCAATGCCAAGGGCTTACCTCGTTTATAAGCTTCGGGAGCTTGCCTATATTGTCGAGCTTTATTAGCACCCAAACTATCATTCTCATTAAAGTAGTTGGAAGCTTGCCGAGTATTTCGATCACTTTATCTGCATCGGTTTCATCATCGCCTGCTCTGCCTGCTGCAACAAGCTCATCAACACGCCTTACGACATCATAAAGCGTATCTTCCGGCTCAAATTCGGGCTTGATTATGGTTTCGGATTTCATGTCCATACGCTTTATTACAAGCGACATATTCAAGTGATTTCTTGCATATATCTTGTTCCACACAACAAAACGGTTCATGTAGGGACGCAAAGCAAACGCCCTTACAAGTGCCGCCATTATTACGTGCATAGTCGTGAGATTGGGCATTTCTTCTTTATATGTTCTTACAAATGCTTCGAGCTTATCTATCGGCATGTTTTCTTCAAAATAATTCTGAGACTCGACTCTCGAACGCATAAGGAAAGGAATTATATTAAATACTCCGTCAACCTTTCTTACTCGCCAACCGTCATATCTGTCCCACAAGCCGCGTTTAAAATACTTCTTCAAATTATTTCCCTCATTACCCAGAAATTCATTCTATTTCAAGCTTGTCACCAAACAGTAACCTCGCTTTTTCTTCTATATTACCGTCACTGTCGCCGTTAATCTCATAAGGCATAAACGTCAATTCGGAATCTATCCCTTGCAGAATATCGTTGATTATGCGTTTTTTGTCAGGCACCTCAAGTGCTTTTACAAACCCCCTGTTTGTATATCCTACTTTCAGCACGCCGCCGCTCACGGAAAACTTACTTCCCTTTACTGCCATTACGTACAGCATTGTGTCCTTCGCTTTGAGCTGTGCAACCACTGCCTGCCAAATTTCTTTTGGTGAGTTCGCTGCAGCCGCCGATGCAGGCGTTTCTGTTTTTTCCTGCTCTGCCTCAACATGCTTCTTTTCCGCTTGATTAACAATTTCTTCACGTGCCGGCTTTTGAGGAGTCATATCCTCCCACGGAGGTGTGTCGTCCTGTTCTTTTTGGGCTTTGTTTTCTTCTTTCTTGCTTTCCTGCACGACAGTAACGGTTCTTGGCATTTCCTCCAGGCGTTGCAGTCTGTCCTCCAACGAAACGAGTGAGTTTTCATCTTCGGGCCTTGTTATTCTTACAAGCGTGCTTTCAAGCAATACTCTCGGCAAAGTAAGCCAACGCATATTCGACTGTGTGCTCAAAAGCAAGCTTACTGCACGTTCAAGCCGTGCAGACGACGCACGTTTTGACTGTTCGATATAGCGTTGCATATTTTCTTCCGTACAGTCAAGTATATCACTGCAATGACCGCAAAGCTTTGTTATTAAAAGTGCTCTCATGTGCAATGCAAGGTCATGATTAAAGACATTTAAATCCCTGCCCTCATTCACAACACTTTCAACCAATTTGAGTGCTTCATCGGGCTTTGAGTCTATAAGTGCATCGGCCACTTTGAACAGAAAATCGTTGTCCATTCCGCCAAGCACACTGTAAACATCTTCGGCACTTACATCGTTTCCGCAAAAAGACAGGCACTGGTCGGCAAGCGAAAGTGCATCACGCATACCGCCGTCAGCCGCTCTTGCAATTGCCAAAAGTCCTTCATCGGCAATGCTTGCTCCCGTGTCTTTAACAACGTCTTTCATACGCTTTACCATATTTTCAACACTCAAGCGTCTGAAATCAAAACGCTGACAGCGTGATATTATGGTTACGGGCAGCTTCTGCACTTCCGTGGTTGCAAGTATGAAAACGATGTGTGCAGGCGGTTCTTCAAGTGTTTTTAAAAGTGCATTAAATGCATTGTTTGACAGCATATGCACTTCGTCGATTATGTATACTTTGTATTTAAGATGCAAAGGTGTAAAGCGTGCTTTTTCTATCAATGCACGCATATCGTCAACACCTGTATTCGATGCGGCATCAAGCTCGATTATATCAACGTCGGTCGCTTCATTGGTGCAGTTTTCGCACGCAAAGCACGGCTCACCGTCTTTCGTGTCCGTACAGTTTATGGCACGTGCAAAAATCTTCGCCATACTTGTTTTTCCCGTTCCTCTTGTTCCGCAGAAAAGATAAGCATGCGAAATACGCCCCGCCATTATCTGATTTTTAAGCGTGGTGGTTATATGTTCCTGCCCCAAAACCTCATTGAAGCATTTTGGTCTGTATTCTCGATATAATGCTCTGTATGCCATACACTATTATGATAACATTTCTCAACACTTCCCGTCAATCACGGTTAGCACTTCTTACTCGTATTCATACAATATTTACGGCTGTATTTAAGGTTTTCTTGCTAAATCAAGCCATATATTGTATAATAATCGAGTTATATAATAATAAGGATTTGATTTTTATTTTTAAAGAGGTTTATAGATGGCAAAAAAGATAGTATTAAGCGGAATACAGCCCTCGGGTTCACCCACACTCGGCAACTATGTCGGTGCACTGAAAAATTGGGCACTTTTGCAAAGTGATGAGCATTATTGCTACTACTGTGTTGCGAATCTTCATGCACTTACGGTTAAGCAGGACCCCAAGGATTTGCACCGCCGTTCATTTGAAACGGTGGCACTTCTTCTTGCCTGCGGTGTTGACCCTGCTGTTTCTACAGTATTCATACAATCCGATGTTAAGGAACACGCCGAGCTTTCATGGGTGCTTTCATGCTCCACCTACATGGGCGAATTAAACCGCATGACGCAGTTTAAAGATAAAAGCACAAAGCATTCGGATAATATAAACGCAGGTCTTTATACCTACCCCGTACTCATGGCAGCAGATATATTGCTTTATCAGTCCGACCTTGTTCCCGTCGGTGCCGACCAGAAGCAGCATTTGGAGCTGGCTCGCGATATCGCCGTCCGTTTCAACAAAAACTACGGTGATGCATTCGTTGTTCCCGCACCCTACATACCCCGTATAGGTGCAAGAGTAATGAGCTTGCAGGATCCCACTCAGAAAATGAGCAAGTCAGACCCGAATCCCTCGGGCTATGTTGCCATAATGGACGATCCTGCCGTTATTCTTAAAAAATTCAAGCGTGCGGTTACAGACTGTGATGCCACAATAATTTACGATCCCGAAAACAAACCCGGCGTTTCGAACTTGCTCTCCATATTCTCAACATTCAGTGGGAAGACAATGGACGAATCCGTTGCATACTTTGAAGGCATGGGCTACGGTCAGCTCAAGGTTGCGGTTGCGGAAGCGGTCATCGAAGAACTCACACCCATACGCGAACGCTTTGCCGAAATACTTAAAGATGAAACCTATCTCAAAAAAGTAATCTCGGACGGTGCGGAAAAAGCACGTATTCAGGCAAAGAAAACTCTCGATGATGTATATAGCCGTGTAGGGCTGTATTTATCATAAATTTATTCTTATAACCATTCATTTTTATACTAAGGGGGAAATTTAATGGACTTATTTGAAAGCTACAAATCCTACACCTTTGCCCGCGACTTAATGGACAGCGGTCTTTATCCGTACTTCAACGCACTTGAGACTGCACAGGACACAGAAGTAGTTATAAACGGGCAGAACACAATAATGCTCGGTTCCAACAACTATCTCGGTCTCACAAATGACGAACGAACAAAAAAAGCAGCAATAGCCGCAATCGAAAAGTTCGGCACCGGTTGCAGCGGCTCACGTTTTTTAAACGGCACGCTTACTCTCCATCAGGAGCTTGAAGCAGAGCTTGCAGAGTTTTTCGGCAAGGAAAGTGCAATGACTTTCTCAACAGGTTATCAGAGCAACCTCGGCATATT
This sequence comes from Clostridia bacterium, assembly GCA_045593465.1. Taxonomy (GTDB): domain Bacteria; phylum Bacillota; class Clostridia; order Christensenellales; family CAG-138; genus RGIG3096. Next base: position 5,001 of record JAZNWT010000195.1, on the reverse strand, counting down.
GCAGGCACTTGCAAACCGCCACACGATAGTTTACATGGATAATGAAAACCATGCGAGTCTTTTCGATGCTTCAAGATTGAGCTTTGCAAAGAACGTGTCAAAGTATGAGCATAACAACATGGAAGACCTTGAAGAAAAGCTTTCACGTGCTCCCATCGATGCTCCCAAGCTTATAGTTACCGACGGTGTTTTCTCAATGTCGGGCGATATAGCAAAGCTTCCCGAGCTTGTGGCACTTAAAAAGAAATATAATGCCCGTCTTATGGTTGACGATGCACACGGCGTAGGTATGCTTGGCAAAAACGGCAGCGGTACAGCTTCTCATTTCGGTCTTACCGACGAAGTTGACGTTATTATGACGACTTTCTCAAAGTCACTTGCTTCCTTGGGCGGCTGTATGGCAGCGGACGACGATGTAATACACTATGCAATGCACAACTCACGTCCGTTCATATTCAGTGCCTCCATACCTCCCGCAAATGCAGCATCGGCACTTGAAGCACTCCGCATCATGAAGAGAGAACCCGAACGTGTTAAGGCACTCATGGACATTGCAAACTACATGAGGAATAAGCTTTTGGAAGCAAACATACCCATAATGCAGGGTGAAACCGCCGTTATCCCCATCTACACATACGAAGCAGAACGCACGCTCGTTATTGCAAAACGGCTTTTGGAAAACGGCGTATACGTAAATCCCGTATTGCCGCCTGCTGTACCCGATGGAATGTGCCTGCTCCGTACAAGCTATACCGCAACTCACACATACGAGCAGATAGACAGAGCAGTAGAAGCTATCAAGAAAGTATTTTCTGAAAATTAAAATATTCTAAAATTCAAAAAGGAGAACCAAAATGGAACAAATCAGAGTCGAGCTGACTAAACAGCCCATGCAAAAACCAGACATTTCAAAAACAGCGTTCGGTACGGTATTTTCCGACCATATGTTCATAATGGACTATGCTCCGGATAAGGGTTGGTATGATCCTCGCATCGTACCCTTTGCACCCATCACACTTTCACCTGCTTCGACAGTATTCCATTACGGTGTGGAAATTTTCGAAGGACTTAAGGCATATCGCCGTGCAGACGGCGGAATACAGCTTTTCCGCCCCGACCAGAACATAAGCCGCTTCAATTCTTCGGCAGACCGTATGTGCATGCCCCTCGTTGACGAAGCATTCCTGCTCACAGCTATCAAACAGCTTGTTTCACTTGACAGGGATTGGGTGCCCTCCGCTCCTGATTCCTCACTCTATATCCGTCCGTTCATGTTTGCAACGGAACCCGTTATTTCCGTTCATGCACACGGTGCCTGCAGACTCATGGTCATCACAAGCCCCGTTGCCTGCTACTATCCCACGGGTCTTAACCCCACAAAAATACTCATTGAAACAGAGGACGTTCGTGCAGTTAAGGGCGGTACGGGTTATGTAAAATGCGGCGGCAACTATGCGGCTTCAAACCGTGCGGGTGCAAAAGCAGAAGCTATGGGTTATTCCCAGGTATTGTGGCTTGACGGTGTTGAGCGTAAATACATCGAAGAAGTCGGCAGCATGAACGTTATGTTCAAGATAAACGGCAAGATAGTAACTCCGCGTCTTACAGGCTCTGTACTTCCCGGCATCACACGCAAGTCTTGCATCGAGCTTATGCGTCATTACAATATACCCGTTGAAGAACGACTCATAAGTGTTGATGAGCTTATCGACGCTTGCAGAACAGGTGCTTTGGAAGAAGCTTGGGGCACAGGTACGGCAGCAGTCGTTTCTCCGATAGGCGAGCTTTGCTACAACGGCGAAAAGTTCATAGTAAACGGCGGCAAGATAGGTGCATTCACTCAGCAGCTCTACGATAAGCTTACAGGCATACAATGGGGCAAATGTGCAGACCCATTTGGCTGGACAATACGCATAGACTGATAAATTGAATATAAACCAATAAATAGTTTCGATTAAGGAAAGGTTGTTTTTATGGCGAATAAAATAGGAGTCAAGGTTCCCAACATCGTAATGCCCAAGGCAGGTACGGATATGTCCAAATGGGCAGTTGTAGCTTGCGACCAATACACTTCACAGCCGGAATATTGGAAAGCTTGCGAAGAATATGTAGGTGATGCTCCCTCAACGCTTAACCTCATACTTCCCGAGCTTTATCTTGAATCTGAAGATGAAGAAGAACGTATTAAAAATGTCAACGCTACAATGGAGCAGTATATAAAAGACGGCACCGTTGAAGAAATCGGCGAGGGCTTCATGCTTGTAAAGCGTACTGTTGACGGCAAAACACGTACAGGTCTTGTCATGGCACTCGACCTTGAATGCTACGATTACAGCAAGGGTTCTTCTTCCCTTATCCGTGCAACCGAGGGTACAATTGTTGAACGTATTCCTCCAAGACTCAGAATCAGACAGGATGCACTTTTGGAGCTTCCTCACATTTTGGTTCTTATTGATGACCCTGCACGTACGGTAATCGAGCCCATTGCAAAGAAGTACGAAGATACGGCTCCTTATTACGATTTTGATCTCATGCAGGGCGGCGGTCACATAAAGGGTACTCATATTAAAGCTAAGGCTGACATAAACTCAGTTATTACTGCTCTTGAAAATCTTGCTTCCAAAGAAGCATTCGAGGCAAAATACGGCAACGAACCCCTCCTCCTCTTTGCTATGGGGGACGGCAACCACTCGTTTGCAACAGCAAAAGCAAATTGGGAAAACGTAAAGAAAACTCTTCCCTGCCAGCAAAGAAGAAGCCATCCTGCACGCTATGCACTTATAGAGCTTGAAAACGTGCACGATGAGGGCATAATATTCGAGCCGATTCACCGCATACTTTTCAACCTTGATGTCAAAAACACGCTTTCAACGCTTGCAGGGCTTCTTGCAGCAAGCAACGGCGGTTGCAAAATATATGAATGTGCATCAAAAGAAGAGCTTGACAGCACAATAGCAACGCTCGATGCTTCAATGCACATACTTCCCTTCTCACACGAGAACGGTTACGGTTGCTTTGCAGTAAGTGAACCTTCCGCACAGTTGGCTGTCGGAACACTGCAAAATGCACTTGATATTCTGTTGAAGAATGCTGATTATGCGGAAACCACAATCGACTATGTACACGGTGCCGATGTAGTTTACGACATAAGCTCACGCAAGGGCAACTTGGGATTCATTCTTCCCCCGATGGAAAAATCGGAGCTGTTCCCCACGGTTGTATATGACGGTGCACTTCCGAGAAAGACATTCTCAATGGGCGAAGCACACGAAAAGCGTTTCTATCTTGAATGCAAAAGCATTAAAAACTAAACTCTTTTAAAAAGGAACGGGGCGATATATCTTTATCGCCCCATAAATTTATGGAAAGCATACTTTCTTCTTTTTCCGCCGTAGGACTCATACTTTTAATGGTGCTTACAGGCTATCTGTTTTCAGTGAAAAAATGGGCACGCAAGGAGCATAAAGATTTAATAGTAAAAATCATAGTCAACCTTGCAGTACCCTGCATGTGCATACCCAATATTCTTGTTTCGTTCGATATCAGCTTACTTACAAGCTCATTTTCGCTTTTGATTGTTTCAATACTCGCCGTTATCATAACCGCACTTTTGGCAGTATTGCTTGCATGTATACTCAAAATCGACAAACGCCGTTTCGGCGGTTTTGCCGTGATGTGCGGACTTTCAAACTCTCTTTTTATAGGGCTTCCCATGTGTACGGAGCTTTTCGGCACAGAATCCGTACCTTATGTAATGTTTTACTACATGGTAAACACTTTTGTTTTCTGGACATTGGGTGCGGTGCTTCTTTATAAAAGCGGAAGCGACAATGGCAGATTCGGCATAAAGCAGATAATAAAATCACTTTCAAATCCTCCGCTTATAACGCTTATTATTGCGTTGGTGCTTGCATTCTTTAAAGTGGAACTTCCGCATATCATAATGCGTTTTTGTGAATACATGGGAGCACTTGTTTCTCCTCTTGCTCTTTTCTTTGTGGGAATGGTAATACATGAAGTAGGCTTTAATTTTAAGCTCAAATCACAAATACGTGACATGATATTGGTTATTTTGATGCGTTTTTTGGTATCACCCCTCATAATGCTGCTGTTTTGCGAACTCTTTGGCATAGAAGGAATACCGAGGAGTGTATTTATAATAGAAGCGGCAATGCCCGTAATGACGCAGTCCGTTGTTGTATCAACGGCGGCAAATGCCGATGCGGCATATACGGCAACAGGCATGAGCATGACAACAATAGCCTGTTTTGCCGCCATTCCCCTGCTTATGACATTTGTAGTTTAATATTCGATAGGAGCATATATTTTGGACGACAGATATTTAAGAACTGTTCAGCTTTTGGGCGAGGAAGCAGTTGAAAAGCTAAGAGCCTCCCACGTTGCCGTTTTCGGCATAGGCGGCGTGGGCGGACATTTAACCGAAGCACTTGCAAGATGCGGCATAGGAGCTTTGTCAATATTCGATATGGACACGGTAAATTTATCGAATATAAACCGCCAAGCGGTTGCTTTTTCCTCCACTGTGGGGAGAAATAAAGTGGACGTTATGAAAGAGCGGATAGCGGATATTGACAGCAGCATTCAAGTTTACGCACACAAGCTTTTCTATCTCCCCGAAAATGCAGACAGTGTGGATTTATCAAAGTTTGATTATGTTGCCGACGCAATAGATAACATAAGTGCTAAGGTTGAGCTTTGTGTTCGCTGCACAAAAATCGGCATTCCGATAATATCGGCAATGAGTGCAGGCAACAAGCTTAACCCAACCATGTTCGAGGTTTCGGACATAAAAAGCACAAGCGTCTGCCCCATTGCAAGAATAATGCGAAAAGAATTGAAGAATCGCGGCATAGATTCGCTTAAAGTAGTCTATTCCAAGGAGAAACCGATTATAGCATCAAGAGAAATCTCCAGTGTATCATTTGTACCGTCGGTCATGGGACTTATAATGGCAGGACAGATAGTTCGTGACATTATCGA
>JAZNWT010000194.1:0-14323 GCA_045593465.1 Clostridia bacterium | reverse complement strand
TCAAGATGCTGCTTGTCTGCACGCTGCACAAAGCCCACGGATGTTGTATTGCCTGTGGCAATGAGTTATTTTGGTGAGTGAGATTAAGTAAAATACAATGATAAAAAAGATTGGCACCGTATGGTGCCTGTCTTTTTTATTACAAGAAATTAACGTGACAATTTTTTCTCTTTAAAAAACGGGGCAAATAGGGTAGAATATAGAAAATAACAGAAGGAAAGAAATAAACAGTGGTATTTAAAAAGTTTTTTAAATACATAGATATAATAACCGTGCTTATTGTTCTTGCTCTTGTTGGTATAGGATTGGTTAGTATTGCAAATATTATGGCAACCCCGTTTAACGGTACGGAAAGTACGCTTGCAGATTTTACAAGCAAGTTAAATCTTGAGTATGTTGAAAAACAGATAGTAAACTTTTTAATCGGTATTGCGGCACTTATTGTTTTGCTTGTCATTGATTATGAATATTTAAAACCAATAATCAATTATGTATACTATGCCAATGTTGCACTGCTTTTAATATTGTTCCTGGTAGATAAAACAAGGGGTATTTCCGGGTGGTTTGTGTTTGAAGCAATAGACAGAGCAATACAGCCTGCCGAGTTGGGAAAAATAACGGTTATTGTAATGCTTGCAAAGATAATAAGCGAGGACGTGGATAATGAAGGTCATTTGCGTTCTGTGAAATCTATCGGTATAGCACTTGGCTATTGCTTGGTGCCTGCTTTGCTTATATATTTACAGCCGGATTTCGGAACAATGTTTGTATACATTGTAATACTTGCAGTTATGCTTTTTACCGCGAAGCTTGCATGGGGCTATATTATTACTGCTGTAGGTGCGTTGGCTGTAATAGCTCCCATTGCGTATTTCGCACTTTTTTCGGAAGAACAGATAAAGCGAATAAATGTTTTCCTTGATCCGTCCTTGGATCCTATGGGAGCAGGTTATAATGTTATACAATCCAAAATTTCAATAGGTTCCGGCGGCTTTAGCGGAAAAGGTTTTTTTACTACAGGAACACTTGCACAGCTTCGTTTTGTGCCTGAAAGACATACCGACTTTGTTTTTTCGGGAATAGTTGAGGGTATAGGTTTTATAGGCGGAACTATTATAATATTACTCTATTTTATTTTGATGTTCAGATGGATATGGATTGCAATTAAATCAAAGGATTCCTTTGGTACTTGTATCGTTGCAGGCGTTACGGCAATGATAATGGCACACGTGTTTGAAAATATAGGAATGACAATAGGGCTTATGCCTGTTACAGGAATACCGTTGCCTTTTTTGAGTTACGGAGGTTCAAATCTGCTTACGAGTATGATGGGAGTTGGCCTTGTTTTAAATGTTTGGATGCGGCGTCCTCAAAAGAAAGGTCAAGCTCAGCTTGGACGGCTGTAGTTTTTATTTAACAAATATTGAACAAAAGGTGCATAATATAGCATATATAGTGTCCTCGTGTTATAATTTCCACAATAGCTATATAACATATGGGGGTAATAAATATGAAATGTCGCTTTTGCCAGAGTACTGACAGCAAGGTTGTTGATTCAAGACCTGCTGATGACGGAACATCCATACGCAGAAGGCGTGAATGTATAAATTGCGGAAGGCGTTTTACAACGTACGAGAAGATTGAAGATATACCTGTAATGGTTGTTAAGAAAGACGGCAGAAGAGAAGCTTTTGACAGTTCAAAAGTTCTTATGGGTATTCGTAAGGCTTGTGAAAAACGCCCCGTATCGGCAGCAGATCAAGACAGAATGGTTGAAGAAGTAACAAGAGAGGTATACAATTCTCTTGAGCAGGAAGTAAGCACGGACAAGATAGGTCAGCTTGTTATGATGCGGCTTAAAGATGTTGACGAGGTTGCATACGTAAGATTTGCATCGGTTTACCGTCAGTTTAAAGATATAAATACTTTCATGGAGGAGTTAAAGCTTTTACTTGGAGAAGCGAGCAACTGAAATAATGAATAATAACATAAAATTTATGACCGAGCGTGTTTCGCACGGTCATTTTTGCTTAGAAAAAAACAATCTTGAAATTTACAAAGCAAGGTCAATCGAAAAAACGAAGCTTGTGAATCACGGTTTTGCCGCAAGATGCGGCGGTGTAAGCGTTTCACCCTATAACAGCTTAAATTTCAGCCTTTCACGTCCCGATAATATGAAAAATGTTGAACGTAACTATCATATTTTAGCTGAAACGGCTGAATTTTCTGCTTCATCAATCGTTATAGTGAATTATGAGCATGGCAATGGGGTTTGCAGAGTTGATAAAACTCATTGCGGCTTTGCACCAAATACCGAAAAATGCTTGCCGCCTTGCGATGCGATAATAACAAATGATCCTGATGTTACCTTGCTTACATTGCATGCTGATTGCGGTGCATTGTTCTTTCTTGATAGGGAGCATAGTGCCATAGGCCTTGCTCATGCAGGCTGGAAGGGTACTTATTTGCGTATTGCCGCAGAAGTGGTAAAATGCATGAAAAAAGAGTTTAGCACAAAAGCAGATGAACTTATTGTTGCGGCAGGACCGTGTATATGCGGCAACTGTTATGAAATAGATGATGAGCTTGCCGAAAAGTTTATCGAAGAGTTCGGCACCGATGCAATGATAAAGAGAAGAGCGGGGAAAAATCCAACACTCGATATTTCGCTTTGTGCGGTGATTCAATTGTGTGAAGCCGGAGTTAAGGCGGAAAACATCACTTTATTTGATGCCTGCACATATGAAATGGAGGATAAATTCTTCTCGTATCGCCGCGATAAAGGGCAAACAGGTGCAATGGCTGCTTTTATGAAGTTAAAAGGTTAAATATTATTGAAAGGAGCTGTAAAAGCTTTGCCGAGTACTGCATATATTACATTTGCAAGCATAATGCGTTACTTCTTCGTGCTTGCAATGATATATATTTTAGTCAGAATAACAATTCAATCCATACGTGAATATATTTCAATACGCCGTGCTCAATATTGGGTGGACGGTGTATTTGCGGCAACAGTAAAATTCATTGCACCCGATGAGTTTGACGGTGCGTCGTTTGAGCTTGAAAAGAAAAATGCAATAGGAAGTTCAAAACGCTGTGAGCTTTATATTGACGGGTGTAATTTAAAAAAGAAACATGCTGTTTTGATACAAAAAAAGCACGGTGCTTTTTTAGAGGTTAAAGGAAGTGCAAAGCTCAATTCAAATGAGCTTGAACCGGGAGTTGCTTACCCTTTGCGTGACGGTGATAAAATAGAACTTAATGATGTGGTATTTATATTTAATACAAGAATGAAAGAGGAAAAAGATGCGTAGGATAAAACACGTAAATGCGGCAGGGCTTTTGCTGCTCGTCATAGCGTTTGTTATGATAGGCTTTTTCATGCTTTCGTTTGCAGGACAAAGTTATGACTTCATGGCATTGCTTTTTGCAGTTTCTTCCGGCACTTTAATGCTTGCTGTTTATGTTGTTATGCTTAAAATATCAAGACATGCCGACAGATTTGTTTTGATAGTAGCTGATCTGCTTATCGGAATAGGACTCCTTATTCAATACAGATTAAATGTTGAGAATGCTTTCAGACAGTTGCTGTTCCTGCTTGTGGGAATAGTGCTTATGATAGTTATAACTCTGCTTATTAAGAATACTAATTTGTTTAAGCATATTTCATGGCCTCTTATGGGCGTAAGCATACTTATTTTAGGTGCACTTTTGTTTATAGGCAAGGAAGTTGGCGGTGCAACAAACTGGATAACATTCGGAAAAATACAGTTTCAACCGTCTGAATTTGTAAAGCTTGCTTTGGTTATTGTGTTGGCAGATTGGCTGACGGACAGAAGCAAATTGTTCGACTTGATTGTTCCGATTATTTTTGTGGGAATCATAGTTGTCCTTTTAATGCTTGAACGTGATTTGGGTGCGGCAATACTGCTTTTTGCTACGTCACTTATACTTTTCTATGTTGCAACGGGAAGAAAAGGTCCTGTACTGCTTGGTCTGGGTGTGGGTGCAATAGGTGCAGTGGGCAGCTATTATTTGTTTGACCACGTAAAAGCAAGAGTGGCAATTTGGCTTAACCCTTGGGCAACTTATACAACAAACGGATATCAGATAGCACAGGGGCTTATGGCGATAGCTACGGGCGGAATGTGGGGAGTAGGCTTGGGTGTGGGTTCTCCTAAGCTTATTCCAGCATATAATACGGACTATATATTTGCTGTAATATGCGAGGAGTTTGGAATACTATTCGGTATTGTTTTGATTGCGTTTTACCTTGTTCTTGTAATAAGAGGTGCAATAATTGCATTAAACGCTTCGGAAAAATTTTATATGCTTACTGCTTTTGGTTGCACAGCACTTATTGCTTTGCAAAGCGTAATAATAATCGGCGGTGTTATAAAAATGATACCGCTTACGGGTATAACCTTGCCTTTTGTAAGTCAGGGCGGAAGCTCAATGATAGTGTGCATGATGATGTTGGGCGTGCTCGAGGGTATCAGTGCACGAAGCGGCAGTGTGCTTGAAAAGCGTATGGAGGAGATAGAGGCAGATGAAGACGAAGCGTAACATAAAAACAGTGCTGATAATGTTTTGTGTGCTGTTTGTAATGTTGTGTGTATATCTTGTTTATACGGTTGCGGTTTATGGTACACGTTATTTTACGAGCCCTTATAATACAAGAACAGAAAAACTCTCGAGTACGGTTGAAGCCGGAAATATAACCGACCGTGATTCGAATACTTTGGTATATACCGAAGACGGTGAGCGAAAATATATCGACAGCAAAACAACACGTCTTGCAACAGCACATATTTTAGGTGATGATTTTGGACAGACAATAGGTGCACAGTCAATGTTTGCACGCTATCTTTTGGGCTTTGACCAAAGCGTTATAGATATGATACTGCATCCTAATGCAACGCTTAAAGGTTCCAATGTTGAACTTACAATAAATGCAAAGCTTTGCCGGGATATATATCAGCTTATGGAAGATTACAAGGGTGCAGTGGTAATAACCAATTATAAAACGGGTGAAATACTTGCAAGCATAAGCACACCGTCCTTTGATCCTAAGCACATGGATGATTATTTAGACGGGGAATATGAGCTTGAGGACGGCTCTTTGGTTAACCGTGCGGCAATGGGTGTGTATACTCCGGGTTCTACTTTTAAAATCGTTACGCTTGTTGCGGCATTGAGATATCTTCCCAAAGTTACCGAGCGTGAGTTCGTGTGCACCGGTCCGTTGGTATTTGAAAAAAATACGGGTGATTTCAGAAACGATATCGTGTACGATGAGCTTTCCGACGAAGAAAAAGCGGAGTATGTATATCTCACCGATTACAAAAACGAAATCCACGGTACGATGACATTAAAAGATGCGTTCGCTTCTTCATGTAATGTTACTTTTGCACGCCTTGCCATGGAAATAGGCTCTGCAAGGCTCTTGAAAGTAGCGGAAGAAATGGGCGTAAATAAGGAATTCTTATTCGAGGAAATAATGGTTAATGCAGGTACTATGGAGGGAAGCAACAGTGATTATTACCTTGCTTGGGCAGGTGTAGGTCAGCATAAGGATGTAATGACACCGCTTCATATGTGCATGATAACTTCTGCAGTGGCAAACGGCGGCAGGATGATGACACCTAAGCTCTTAAACCGTGTAACAAATGTTTCGGGTATTGTAAAATACAGCCTTGATACAGATGTGTATAAGCAGGCAATGAAAAGTTATGAGGCCGAAACAATAAAGGAATATATGATAGAAGCGGTTGAGCACGGCACGGGTACTAAAGCACAAATATCCAAACTCACTGTCGGCGGAAAGACGGGCAGTGCAGAGGTGTCGTCAAATAAAGAAACAGGAACACACGCATGGTTTACGGGTTTTATAGACAGTGACGAATATCCGCTTGCAATATGTGTTGTGTGCGAACGTGCAGGCACAGGCGGAAGTGTTGCCGCACCTATTGCCAAAGAAGCACTGGAAATGGCTATAGACAGGCTTTTTTGATGTGTCATCGGTTTGACAATATATAATCTTGCGTGTTAAAATTATTTAATCAATATACAGGAGCTTGACATATGGAATATTCAAAAGAATTTCTCATGCAGCTTATGGAAAAAATGCTGCTTATCAGGCAAACGGAAACACGTATCGCACAGCTTGTAACAGACAAAAAAATTGCAACTCCCTGTCACTTATATGTAGGGCAGGAAGCTGTTGCTGTAGGTGCTTGTGCCGCATTAACCGATGAGGATTATGTTTTCAGCCCCCACCGTTCGCACGGTCATTTTTTGGCAAAGGGCGGAGATTTGAAAAAGTTTTTTGCCGAAATATTCTGCCGCAAGGAAGGTTGCAGCGGAGGTCGTGGCGGTTCTATGCATCTTTGTGACCCGAAAAAAGGTCTTTTGGGTTCGTCGTCCATTGTTGCAGGCTGTCTCGGAATTGGTCTCGGTCCTGCAATGAAGCGTAAGATAATGGGCAAAGGCGGTATAAGTGTTATTTTCCACGGTGACTGCGTACCCGAAGAAGGCATTTGGCATGAATCGCTCAATTTTGCCGCTGTGAATAAGCTTCCTGTAGTTTATATTTTGGAAAACAATCTCTACGCCGCATCACTTCCTTTAAGTGAACGCCGTGTAAAGGATAATATTCCCGAAGTTGCGGCGGCACACGGTTTGCCAACACAAGTAGTTTTCGGTAATGACGTATTGGAAGTATATGAAGCGGTTAAAGCGGCTGTAGAGCGTGCAAAAGCAGGCGATGGACCGCAGTTTATAGAGTGCAGAACTTATAGGTGGCTCGGTCACGTAGGTCCCAAGGATGATATCGATGTCGGACTCAGAAGTCAGGAAGAGCTTGACGAATGGAAGGCGAAATGCCCTGTAAAGTATTTTTCGAACAAGCTTATAACCGAAAGTGTTATGAGTTGTGACGAATATGAGGATATGAAATCATTGGTTGACAGCCGAGTTAATGCCGCAGAGGTATTTGCTTATACGGGCGAAAAGGTGGATCCTAATACATTAAATCTTCATGTATACAGCGAGGTTAATGAGTTATGAGTATAATGAGTTATGGCGTTGCAATAAATGATGCCCACCGAATAATGCTTAAAAAATATGAAGAATGTTTTGTTATAGGTCAGGGTGTAAACAATCCTTGGTTTGTCGGTAAAACGACGGTCGGACTTGTTGATGAGTTTACAAGCAGGCGAGTAATGGATACGCCAATATGTGAAGCGGCAATGGCCGGTGCGGCTATAGGTGCCGCAATGGCGGGAATGAAGCCCATTGTATTCTTTCCGAGAATGGATTTTATGTATCTTGCACTTGACCAGATAATAAATCATTGTGCTTCGTGGAATTATATGTTTAACGGACAAGTTAATGTTCCCGTTGTTATTCGCGGTATTGTTAACCGCGGCGGTGAGCAGGGTGCACAACATTCTCAAAGCCCGTTGGCAATCTATGCAAACATTCCGGGGCTTAAGGTCGTATGTCCTGCAACACCCAAAGATGCAAAAGGCTTGCTTATTGCATCCGTTGAGGATAATAATCCCGTAATATTTATTGATGATCGCTGGCTTTATGACCAGGAAGAAGATGTACCGGACGGGTATTATTCAACGCCCATAGGCAAAGCAAACGTGCTTTTAGAGGGCAGTGATGTAACGATAGTTGCGGCATCATATATGGTTAAACCGTCAATGGAAGCTGCAAAGATACTTGCAGAAAAGGGAATAAGCTGCGAAATCGTCGATTTAAGAACGATAAAGCCTTTAGACGAGGAAACGGTTTTAAAGAGTACCGCAAAGACGAACAGAGCAGTTATAGCGGTCGCAGAATGGGACTTTGCAAGCGTATCCTCACATGTGGCACAGGTTATTTATAAAAATCAGTTTAAAACGCTGAAAAGTGCCATAGAAAAAGTTAATCTTCCCAACTTACCTGCTCCTGCGTCAAATGCACTCGAAAAGGTATACTATCCCGACGCAAAGAATGTTGTCGAAGCTGTAATGCAGGTTATGGCGTAAAATCAACGATAATAATGAATAACTCTGTCATAGCAATATGGCAGAGTTGTTGTATAGGGATTTGATAAGAACAACTGATGTGATATACTAAGCTGAAGCACTGATAAAAGCATAGAGGCGTAAACATGAATAAAAAAATCAAAAAATTTTCAAAAACTGTATTGATAATAACACTGGTGATAACACTTGTATCCTGCGTAAGTATTTTGGCAAAGCCTGTGCTTGTAAATGCGGCACAAGGTTTGTTCGGTGACCTTAATGCTGACGGAAAGATAAATTCCAAAGATTTAAGTAAATTACAGAAAATAATATTGGGAAAAGAAAGCTATACGGCACTCCCTGAAATTACCCCTACACCTACTGCTACGCCAAAGCCGACATCTACTCTAAAACCGACTTTAACTCCAACACCTACGCCTATTCCTACACCCACACCGTATGCGTTTGAATTCTTTAATCAAAGAACCTGTTCGATTTTCCATAGGGTGTGCTGTATAGGAGACAGTGCTACATCGGGGCACATAGATTACGGCTATGCATCGGACGGTACTTTGCAAGTGGGAGTAAGACTTAGAAGAAACGAAGAATATGCATGGCCTGCATATATGGCAAAGATTACGGGGAATGAATATATTAACCTCGGAATATCCGGAGCAACAGCATTATCGTGGCTTGAGTGTGCAGAGTTTGATGCCGAAAAGAAAACCATTGAAGTTGAAACTTCATGGAGCGATAAAGATCCTGTTTCGGGTAACCTTGTGCATGGAAGCTTTGAAACAACTGTTAAAAACACAGACGGTATACAAGCGTATATTATAGGACTCGGCATGAACGATACAGTTCTTGAAAAAACGGACGAGGCAGGCAATACTACCGAAAAACTCCCACTCGGCAAACCGGAGGATATAGGCACTGATGCCGAGACTTTCTGCGGCAGCTACTCAAAGCTTATCGAAAAGATACATGAGGTCAGCCCAAGAGCTAAAATATTTGTGCAAACAATGCATGAAAATATGACCGATTCAAGATATGACTACAATGAAGCAATAAAATATATAGCAAATTATTATTCCACAAGGGAAGATGATCCGATATCCGTTCATGTGCTTGACTTGTATCAATACAGAGAGTGCTACGATGCATACAGCATAGACGATGATAAGCTCGGCGGTCACTGGACTGCAATAAGCTATCAGCAATTTGCGGAAATTCTGTGCAGAGTCTGGAGCGAATATATCAACACACATCTTTCTGATTTTCAAGATGTGCATTTGATACAAAGCTATGACTAAAAGAAGCTAAACATAAAAAGACGCTTAAAAACGGCTCAACCCCAACTATTGACATTGAGTCGTTTTTTGCCTGCGTTTTACAAAAAGCAGGCGGCGGTGTGGCAAAGCCCCACATTAAAATAACTCACTATCCAATTCTATCATTACGGGGCAGTGGTCGCTGCCCATGACTTCGGGGAGAATGGAGCTTTCAAGTATTGCGTCTTTTAATCCGTCATCCGTGAGAAAATAGTCAATACGCCATCCTGCATTCTTTGCACGGGAGTTGAACATATAGCTCCACCATGTGTATGCACCCACAGTATCGGGATGGATATGTCGGAAAGAGTCAACAAAGCCGCTTTCCAAAAGCAACGAGAATTTTTGACGCTCCTCATCGGTAAAGCCCGCGTTGTGATGATTTGTTTTCGGATTTTTCAAGTCTATCTCTGTGTGTGCAACATTCAAATCACCGCATACCACAACATGCTTTTTGCTTTTAAGCGTGGAAAGATACTCACGGAAAGCTTCCTCAAAACCCATGCGAAAATCAAGACGGGTAAGCTCTCGCTGTGAGTTGGGAGTATAGACACAGACAAAATAGAACTTTTCAAATTCAAGAGTTATCATTCTGCCCTCGCCCCAATATGCTTCACCTTTTTTGGTGGGCATATCGTAAGTTACGGAGAGCGGTTTCAGCTTTGTAAAAACAGCAGTACCCGAATATCCCTTTTTAACGGCACTGTGGAAGTATTGCGTGTAACCGTCAAGCTCAAGTGAAATTTGTCCTTCCTGAAGCTTCGTTTCCTGCACGGCAAATATGTCTGCATTTATTGTATTGAAAAAATCAAAAAAGTCACCCTTTGACGTGCAGGCACGAAGTCCGTTTACATTCCATGAAACAAACCTTAATTTATCCATTGTGCGTACTCCTTATTTATAAAAAGTGTTGCCGCCTATAAACTCTCTTAAAATAGAAGTGGGCGGAATATTTGCTTCAACATCGGCATCTGAAAAGTAATTCAAAAATTTCAGCAAATTACGGGCGTTAACATAATACTCACTGTTTTTATCAATCTGTTTAAGCAGGGGATATATATACTTTTTAAGTACGGCTACCTCATATATCAAAGTCGTGTTTAAAAGCACATCCGCATTTTCCTGATGGGGGAATATCCAACGCTCCTCACCGCGTTTTACGCTTTCCCACATGGCAAGAGTTTGCTCAACGGGAGTTGAACGCGTTGCATTATCACGAACAAGCCGTCTAAGCAATCGTACATCGGTTGTACGTATCCTGTTATGTGCATCAAGATTGAGTGTTGTTAACGCACTTACATATATTCTGAAAAGATATTTTTCATCAATATCTGCATTGCCTTTTAAGAGTATGGGATTCAGTGCATGTATGCCTTCGATTATAAGCGGCTCATTTGCACACAGCTTTATAACACGACCTTCTTTTTTGCGTGAGCCTGTCGTAAAGTCAAAAAGCGGAGTTTCAACCTCTTCACCTTTAAGTAAAAGTGCAAGGTCGTGATTAAACCTCGGTATATCAAGCGTGTTTATATGCTCGAAATCGTATTGCCCGTTTTCGTCGGGAATCATAGCATCACGGTTAAGATAATAATCGTCCATCGAAAGCATTACGGGCTTTTGTCCTAAAACACGAAGCTGGGTTGACAGCCGATTGGCCGATGTTGTTTTACCCGAAGATGACGGACCTGCAATCAAAACAGCTCTTGCCTTTTTCTCAACAATTTTGTCTGCAATATTTGCATAGCGTTTTTCGTGCAATGCTTCGTTTATTCTTACTATTTCATCAATAGTACCGTTTTTTATATGTTCGTTAAGCTCGCTTACCGTTGAACATTCCATCAGCGAATCCCAAAGGTCTGTTTCACGAAATACGGCAGAAAGCTTTTTCTGTTCGACGTATTTTGACGGCACGTTTAAGTTTTCGGGATCGGGTACCAAAAGCAAAAGTGCATCATCAAGCAAATGCAGGTCGAACACACTTACGTAGCTTGTATCGGGTGCCATTTCGCCATAGTAATAATCCATGTATTTACCGTCAAGTGAGTATACGTCAAAGTAAGTATAACGTCGCCATTTTAAAAGCTCTACCTTATCATGCTGTCCTTTTGATGAAAAATATGCCACAGCTTCTTCGATGGGCAAACGCTTGCGGATAAGCGGAATTTTACCGTCTGTAAGCTCCTGCATTTTTTTCTTTATTTTTGAAACTTCAATGTCGGACAAACGACCGATATTGTTGATTTTTGTATAAAGCCCCGTTCCTAAAGTATAGGCAATATTTGCCTTTGCATTTGGGAACAAGGAATCGATAGCTGCCAAAAAAACAAACTGCAATGTGCGTTCATAAACTCGGCGGCCCTCGGTTGAAGAGTATTTAAGCAGCTTTAATGATGTATCGGAACGGGGAATATAGCGTAAGCTGTATATTTCGCCGCCTATCTGAGCCGCTAAAGGACGGTCATAAAGAGAAGAAGAACTGCTATCAGTCATTTCGAGAATGGAAGAACCGTTCTTAGCTTCAATGAGTTTACCGTCTATTGTTATATTCATTTATACCACCTCAAATAATATTATATAGTTTTCGTTAATTAAATGGAACATTTTTGAATAAATCTGTTATAATAGACAACAGTATTATTAGCAGGAGATAATATTTATGGAAAAAACAAAAGGTCAATCCTTTATAAAGGGTGCTGCAATATTGGGCATTGCAGGCTTAATCGTTAAGATAATCGGTGCGGTATTCAGAATACCGCTTGCAAACACAATAGGCACGGAGGGCATGAGCTACTATGAAGTAGTTTATCCGTATTATTCGTGGTTATTAGTAATTTCGTCGGCAGGCTTGCCTACGGCTATTTCAAAGCTTGTATCCGAGCGTGTGACACTTAATGACTATAAAGGAGCAAAAGCTGTATTTAACCGTGCATTATTGCTTTTGTGCGGCATCGGCATAGTTACCACGGTCATAATGTTCTTCGGTGCTGAATTGCTTGCTAATATTTCCGCAAACCCCAAAGCGGCATTATCATTCCGTGCATTGTCGCCAGCACTTTTGTTTGTTTCGATAATGTGTGCATACAGAGGTTATCTCCAAGGGCTTCAGCAAATGAGCGGTACTGCGGTTTCACAGGTCATTGAACAGGTAATAAAGCTTGCACTCGGTCTTTCGCTTGCAATAGCACTCCTTCCCAAAGGCCCCGAATATGCGGCAATGGGTGCACTGATAGGTGTTACCGTTTCCGAACTTGTTGCACTTGTTGTTATTTACTTCATGGCACGCAAGAGTAAGAAACGAATAGATGAACTTGCAAGACAGGCAACTCCAATGCTTGGAAGCAAGCTTAATAATGTCACAAAGAGCCTTCTTGCAATAGCTATACCCATAACAATCGGAGCGTCAATAAGTCCTTTAACGGGCATTCTGGACAGTGCTATGATACTTCGTTCACTACAGAGTATAGGATTTACGCTAAAAGAAGCACAAACTGCTTATTCGCTGCTCAGAACAAATGTCACAACTCTTATCAATATGCCGGGTGTACTTACAATGTCTTTAGCTATGAGTCTTGTACCTGCCATAAGTGCGGCACGTGCATCAAAAGATAAGTCCTCAATGATGAATATCTCGAGGCTTGGACTCAAGCTTGCGTTGGTAATAGGCTTCCCTTGTGCGATAGGCTTATTTATACTCGGAAAGCCGATAATGGGAATGCTTTATACATCGCTTAGCGAGACAGAGCTTATGCTTGCAGGCGACCTTATGCGTACTGCTGCAATCGGTGTATTGTTCCTTTCAATAGTTCAATCAATGACAGGACTTATACAGGGAATGGGGAAACCCGTTATCCCCGTAATAAATCTGTTTATCGGATTTATTTTAAAGCTTATAACCATGCTGATACTTATGAATATACCCGAAATAAACATTCAGGGAGCATCGGTTTCAACAGTTGTTTGCTATGCTTTTGCAGGCATTGCGGATATGCTGTATGCAATACGGTATTCAAAAATGTCCGTAAAGCTGTTCGATGTGTTCATAAAACCCATAGCAGCATCTGCGGCAATGGGAATAGTTTGCTCGCTTGTTTATAATGCGATTTCGGCTTCGGGGCACATTACTACCGCAACAATACTTGCAGTAGGAGCGGCTGTTATCGTATATGTTGTCTTGATTTTTGTATTGAAAATGTTCAGCACGGAAGAACTGACGATGGTACCGGGCGGCAAAAAGCTTGCAAAAGTATTATACGGAGGAAGAAAACATGGCTAAACTGACTGTTGCGGCGTTAGGCTGTCAAGATACAATATCGCTCTGTGCATACAATGCTGTTAAAAATGCAAGTAAGCTTTATTTGCAAACAAAGGAGCATCCCTGTGCAAAATGGATTATTGATGATAGCCTTTCTTTCAGAGATATGGATGATCTTTATCTTGAATGTGACGATTTTGATGAACTGAATTATGAAATAGCAAAGCGTGTCATTGAATCGGCAAAAAAAGAAGATACCGTTTTTGCAGTGACGGGCAGGGGAGCGGGAAGCTCGCTTTTGAAAGAAATAAATAAGCTTGCACAAAAGTCGGACGTTGTGGTTTTACAGATAGCGTCGGGCGGCTGTTTTGAAGCCGCAAGAAGTGTTTTACCGTTGGAATTTGACACCTCGAACATGATTTTAAGTGAGGCAACGGCACTTGATTTTGAAATTAACACAAATATGCCGCTGTGCATCGAGGAAATAGATACTGCTATCAGGGCAAGTGAAGTTAAACTTAAACTGTCGGAATATTATCCCGATGAGATGGAAGTTTATTTTTGCTATATTAACAAAGACGGACGGTATATTTGTGATACCATCAAGCTTTTTGAGCTTGACAGACAGGAAGAATCAAAGTATTTTGCCGCAACACTGCTTGCAGTTAAAAAAGTTTCCTTTGAAAGTCGGAGGCCAAGCGGTCTTAGGAAGACAACTCTAG
>JAZNWT010000193.1:0-3256 GCA_045593465.1 Clostridia bacterium | reverse complement strand
TGTTATTTTCTTTTAACTGTGCAATTTCACGTTTTACCGTTCTTAATGACTTGCCCGTTTTTTGCACCAATTCGGTCTGTGTAATTTTAGAGTTTTGAGTTATCAAGCCGAGGATTGAATTCTCCTCCAAAGTGCCACTTTGGCACTTTGGTACTTTTGAAATGGCACTTTGGTATTTGTCATCGCCTTGCTTAGGATTAAAACCTATATTTAAAAATCTGTTGTTCAGCTCATGTTTTTTGTTCATAAGCAGATTTTCAAAAAAACGCTCCAAGTATATGGGAGTTGCGTGTATTCCTTTGGATATATTAGTATAATTCGCTCTTACCAAAGCATTACGGAAATACCACGAATGCTTTGCAAAGCTATCGTTTCCTGCTTCCATACCCAATGTTTGCATATATTTTATAACAAACACCGCCGTTGTTCTTGTATTCCCCTCGCAAAAGGGATGTATCTGCCAAATATTTGCCGTAAATTCAGCTAAATGTTTAATTGCCTGCGGAACCGACAATCCACTGTAAGAAAAGTTATTTTCCCGTTCAAAATCATATTCAAGTGTTGCATCTATACTGTCATACGGAGCGTATATTACGCTGTCACCGTTCAACACCCATTCGTTTTTTGTTATATTGTATGTTCTTATTTGCCCTGCATGTTCAAACACACCGTCAAAAAGCCTGCGGTGTATACTTTTGAGCTGTGCTTTGGAAAAGCTGAAAGCTTTTTCTCCCAAAAGCATGGCTATTCTTGTCGAAACCATATCAGCTTTACCCCAAACAGACAATCCGCCTTTGTTGATGTTTAATTCAGCTTGTTTTACGACTTATTTTGTATATAACCTTGAAATAATGTTCAAAATTAAGTAGACTAAAAACAACAATATTTTTAAGGGGGCTTTTATGGGTAAATTAAACATTATAGATCATCCTTTAATACAGCATAAACTCACAAAAATGCGTGAAAAAGAAACCGGCACCAAGGACTTTCGTGAATTGCTCAATGAGATAGCCCTGCTTATAGGCTATGAAATAACAAGGGATTTTCCTCTTGAAGATGTTGAGATAGAAACACCCTTATGCAAAATGAAAGCAAAATGCATAAGCGGAAAAAAGGTTGCGATAATACCCATACTGCGTGCAGGTCTCGGTATGGTGGACGGGCTTTTAACACTTCTTCCCGTTGCCAAGGTGGGACACATAGGGCTTTACCGTGATGAAGAAACCCACAGTCCCGTATTTTATTACTGCAAGCTTCCCTACGATATAGACCAGCGTCTTGTAATAGTATGCGATCCGATGCTTGCAACGGGCGGCAGTGCCTGCGATGCAATAAGCATGCTTAAAGAAAAGGGCTGCACAAGCATACGTCTTATGTGCCTTGTTGCTTCACCCGACGGTGTGAAGGCTGTTCAAGAAAAGCACGAAGATGTTGATATTTTCGTTGGTGCACTTGACGAATGCTTGAATGAAAACGCATATATCGTTCCCGGCTTGGGCGATGCAGGCGACAGAATTTTCGGTACAAAATAAAGGGAAATAAAAAACATCTAACCAAGGAGGAACTTTTATGAACAAAAACTATCAAACCGAGTCAAAGTTTAATGCAAAAACAGCAGTATTGAGCTTCCAGCATATGTTTGCTATGTTCGGCTCATGCGTGCTCGTCCCCATACTGTGCAACATGAGTGTTGCCATGTCGCTTTTGGCGGCAGGCTTGGGAACAATAATTTTCTACTTCCTTACACAGCGTAAGGTGCCCGTATTCCTTGCAAGCTCGTTTGCATTCCTCCCCGCTTTGCAAACTTGTATGGCAAACACAACAATCGGCACAGCTGAATGGAACATTCAAATGGGCAAGGCAATGCCTGCCGTATTTATTGCAGGCTTGGTATATGTACTGCTTGCAGTAATAATCAAATTCGTTGGTGTACAAAAGATAAAGAAGTTATTCCCTCCCATCGTTGTGGGCCCCGTCATCATCGTTATCGGTATGATACTTGCTCCCAAAATGTTCTGGAATAACATAATCGGTCAGGCTATCTGGACGGGAACTCCTGCATGGAAAGAATGGACAGCCGCAATAGTAACCGCCGCCGCAATAATCCTCACGAATGCTTTGGCAAAGCCCAAGAGCTTTTTGAGAGTTATACCCATACTCGTAGGCTTTATAGTGGGCTACATTTACTCACTCTGCATAGGTCTTGTTGATTACAGCGGCTGTGATTGGAGTCAGATAGTTATATTCCAGGACATGAAGAATTTGTTCGGCTTCTACGGCTCACTCTCCATTGATTGGGGCGTAATACTCAGCATCGTTCCTCTTGCACTCGTAACATTCATGGAGCATTTGGGCGACATATCCGCAAACAGCAATATCTGCGGTCAGGACTTCATGGTAGACCCCGGTGTTCACCGCACTGTTTTGGGTGACGGTGTTGCAACCTCAGTTGCCGCACTCTTAGGTGCTCCTGCAAACACCACATACGGCGAAAATACGGCTGTTTTGGCAATCACGAAGAACTACAACCCCAAAAACATACTTTATGCCGCAATATTCGCAGTTGTACTCGGCTGCTTCTCGATATTCGGTACTGCAATAAACACGATTCCATCAGCTGTTATCGGCGGTGCTTCAATAGTTCTGTTCGGCATGATATCCGCTTCGGGCTTGCGTTCACTCGTTGACAACAAGGTCAACTTCTCTAACACGAAAAACCTCATCGTTGTTTCCGTAATACTTGCAATCGGCTTGGGACTCGGTGCAATGAGTCTTGCAGGCGATATAACACAGCAATACGCTCCCGAAATCAGTGCTTCACTTAAGGTTATGGTCGGTACGGTTGAAATCTCACCCCTTGCAATAGCAACCGTCGTCGGCGTTATACTGAACCTTATAATCCCCAACAAGGAAGGCGACGAGAAAGCAACGATCGACTGAACGGCCTTATAAAACACAATAGAAAACAATCAAAAAACTGTCTCCTTTTACATTGTGGATTTTTATTGTGCAAAGGCAAGACTGGTTGTTGAGCTTGATGGCGGCGGGCACTATACTGTACAGCAGACGGAAAAAGACAAAATTCGCACAAAAGAATTAGAAAACATGAGTTTGTTCGTACTGAGAATATGCAATATAGACATTGACCGTAATTTCAGAGGCGTATGCGAATATATAGATTTGACTGTTAAAAATCTCTCCCTCAGTCAGCTTCGCTGACAGCTCCCTCATCAGAGGGAGCCTAAAACGGTGAGGA
>JAZNWT010000192.1:0-5162 GCA_045593465.1 Clostridia bacterium | reverse complement strand
TCAAGATGCTGCTTGTCTGCACGCTGCACAAAGCCCACGGATGTTGTATTGCCTGTGGCAATGAGTTATTTTGGTGAGTGAGATTAAGTAAAATACAATGATAAAAAAGATTGGCACCGTATGGTGCCTGTCTTTTTTATTGGTGCCTTCAAGGCGTGGAAATAAACCCCCAGTTCTACTGGGGGAAGATAAAAACTTTAGTATAAGTAAAAAACCTCCATGATATAATGTGCAAAGGTTTGGCGACCGCATTGCACAAAAGAAAAGGAGGTTTTAAACATGGTAAAAAAAGAAAAGAACGAAGTAAAGAGTAGTGCACATTCAAAGTATAGATGCCAATATCACATAGTGTTTGCCCCTAAATATCGAAGACAAGAAATATATGGGAAGATAAAGAAAGATATAGGCGAAATAATAAGAAAATTGTGCGAACAAAAGGGAGTGGAAATAATGGAAGCAGAAGCATGTAAAGACCACATACATATGCTAGTAAGTATTCCACCGCACATAAGTGTAGCACAATTTATGGGGTATCTCAAGGGAAAAAGCTCGTTGATGATATTTGATAGACATGCGAATTTGAAGTATAAGTATGGAAGCAGACATTTTTGGTGCCGAGGCTATTATGTAGACACGGTAGGAAGAAATAAAAAAATAATAGCAGAATACATAAGAAATCAAATAGAAGATGACAATGCCTCGGACCAAATAAGTTTCAAAGAGTATTTAGACCCGTTTACGGGTGCTAAGCAGAAATAGGCAAAAAAAGACAGCCGCACGTGAGCGGCTGCCTGTAAGTGTAATGCGTTGTCAAGCTTCAGTGGCTCCTTTTAGGGGTGAAGCCTGTAATTGTCCCCTTATAGGGGCTGTGCAAACCACCAGTTCAACTGGTGGTTTTGATTTTTGCGATCAAAAACATAATTTCTTTGCCTTAATACAATTTTATCTTAAAATGTTGTTTTTCGAAAAACAGCAAGAAGTTGTTTTTTAAAATTAGGTTCCAAATTATAAACTGTCTGTCTATATTCCTGAAAATCTGCAATATGTTCTCTGTAATTGTTCATCAAATCTGTAATGGTATCTGCTATATCCGTTAATTGTTCTTTATAATTTGCAAACTTATATTTGTCCGGAATGGGGACATCGCCATGTAAGTTTGATGCACCGTTTCTTCCGGTTACTATGCACATGCCGTAAATAACCGCTTCTTTGGGAATTCTTTCAGCACCCGGGAAAGTACCAAAATCTATATAGATTTTGGAGTTCTGCATCAGCTCTGCCATTTCGTTATGAGTTAATCCCTTTAGGGGTATAAATCTATATTCCGGTAAGAGCGATTTTAATTTTTGAGCCATCTTTTCATTATCACCCTTAGCGGGATTGTATAAAATGTTATTTTCACGCGGCTTGTTACAATCAATTGAATAATTCGTTGCCTTGAAATAATCGATAAATTCCAAGCTTATTGGCTCTATCATAAGTTGTGGATGTACTTTATGTGCCTCCAAATAATTATATGCATAGTAGGAAGCTGCCATTTTTACGGTATTGTCATTTCGTATAAAAAAGTCCAATCCAAAGAGCGAAAATATGTAACCCTTACTTATTCGTAGTATTCTTTTGACTTTCTTTACAAAGTCAAAAGCGTTAGAATAAAATGCAGGGTAAAAATCCACGCTTAAAAACCAAACACCTTTCTGTGCTTTCTTGAATTTACCGAAAAATTCGAGACCGTGAGCTTCAGGAAAAACAATAATATTATGTTCCGAATCCTCTATGTCGGATAAACGTAAATAGGAATCGATATATTTAAGATAAGGATTGCATATTTCATAATCTGAAGGCAGTGAACTATCGGGATAAACAAGAAAAACATGCTGAAAAAGCTGCTTCAAATAGTATACAAGCTGATGAAGTGCTTCAGGACCTCCCGATATGGCCCACGGGCAACCTATTATGTATATCTTTGAGTCTGGAAACACTTTGAAAAACGAATTGCGGATTTTCATAATATAAATTATCCCCCTGAAAAACCAATGAATTTTTAGCAGAATGATTATATTTTATTATATCATCATCGTATGATTGTGTAAATAAACGGACAGGATACAAGGATTTTTTGATGAGAATCGCTACGGATTTGTGGTGAAACAAGTTAGAAACAACAGTAAAAATGTTCAAAACCCTCGCTCACATTGAATGTGAGCGAGGGTTTATGATTATGTTTAAATTTCCCCCACCCGTTTTCCGTCGCTTTTACAAAAGCGACCGTTTTTAAGGAGCAGGGTCCCTTATCTCAAATCCTCCAAAAAATACGAGTGACGCACCTTTTTGCCGTATTTGGCTATTGCCTGTGCGTATGCACGATAATCTCTCGGTCTGTGGGCATCCGAGGAGATATTATGCACAAGATTCATTTTCAGAAGTTTTTTTGCACACTTTTTCGAGTGCGAAAACAGTCCGCCGCACAAACTTTCTGCATCTATCTGCAATTCACAGCCTAACGATACAAGACGCTGAGGTATGGAGAGGTTTCGTTGCATCACCTCATAACGCTCGGGATGTGCGATTATAAGGTTAATGCCCTGTCTTTGAAGATGCACAATAATCTTTTCAATATTTGGAGGAAGCGTGTCATACGCAAACTCCAGCAATAATGTATTTGTGCCTTCTATACAATGGCGAAGCAGCGTTTTCTTATCCATTTCCATAGCAACGGCATGAAACACCTCTGCACCCATAAGAAAACGAATCCCCAAAGCCTCTGCTATTTCTGCCGTCTGTTCATATCTTGGACGAACAACATCAACATCAAGCGGTGCTTTACGTACATGGGGCGTTGCAACCAAAGTGGTTATAGATGCCGCTTTAGCAGCACGCAGCATCGCCTTTGTTTCATTAGGTGAGCGTGAACCGTCATCAAGCCCGTAAAGTATATGGTTATGAATATCTATCATACGCTGCCCAATATTTTAGCTCTTATTATTTCTTCTTTTTCTTCTTTTTTTTCTTCAGAATATTTGAATTTGAATTTTTAAATCCCTTTTTGCGACGGTAATAGTACTCACTGATATAATTATCGGGAACTCCGTTCAATGCTACACCAATTATCTTTGCGTTTGCCTTTTTAAGCTGATTTACAGCTTCCACTGCCTTATCTGCATCGGTAACACCGGGAGATACTATAAGTACCGTGCCGTCAACCTTAGAAGAAAGCACTGCTGCTTCGATAAAAGAGCAAAGCGGCGGAGTATCGAATATTACTATGTCAAAATGCTTACGCATTTCGGCTATAAGGTCGCTGCATCGTTTTGAGCTCAAAACCTCAACCGGGTTTGCCAAAGTTTCCGAATCAAGGAAGAACAAACCCTCCTGTGCTGTGGGGACTATTGCATCAAGAAGCGATACCGTACCTGCCAAAACCTGCGGAAGTCCAACCGAGGGACGCTGTTTGAGCATACCGGCAAGCGACGGACGGCGGCAATCTGCATCAACCAAAAGTGTACGTTTGCCGTATTCGGTCATTGAAATCGCAAGTGTTGCGGAAGTAAGTGACTTACCCTCGCTTGGCATTACACTTGTTATAACAATGGTATGTATACCGTTGTCAATATCCGCAAACTGTATATTTGTACGGAGTGTTCTTATAGAATCTTTATACGCGGCACGTTCTGCACGGTATTGCTCAATTATATTTCCGTTTGCCATAATTATTCAACCTCTTCCATATTAGGTATTTTTGCAAGTATGGGCATATTAAGCACTTTTTCAACATCTTCGGGAGTGCGAATAGTGGTATTCAATGCTTCAACGAGCATAACCGCTGCAAGTGCAAATATAAATCCCGCTGCTGCTGCAATTATAACGCTTGCCACCTTATTGGGAGCTGAAGGCTCTATAGGTTCCTTTGCCGTATCAACGATTTCGATATTGTCAAGATCCATAATATTCATTGCATTTATTTTGAAATAATGACCTATTGAGTTTGCAATATCGTCAACCTTGGTTCTCTCTGTTCCCGATACGGATATTTTCATTATACGTGTGTCGGTTATTGGGGATACACTTACGCTGTAATCTTCAAGCAAATCGCCCTTTGCGGGATATCCGAACTCATTTGCTACCTTATCCATTACAGAATAGCTCATTGCTATCTCCTGATAGTCACTCGTAAGAGCCAAGCTCGCATTAAGATCTTGCTGAGTAAGACCTTCATCTGTTTTGTTAAGAACATATATTGTAGTGAACGCCGTGTATGAGGGCTCGATAAAATTAAATACGACAATTATCGTTGCTACAACCGCTACAAGCGGAATTGCAACAATAATATAAATGCGATTGAGAATTAACATCAGTATCTGCTTAAACGTCATTGAAATTACCTCTTTTATTACTTCGTCTTTTTTTGTTGCGTTTTTATTACTGCATCATTTTTTTCTTTATCTTCTCGGCAGCAAATATAATGCCTCCTGACAAAACAACCACTATTGCGATATACACAATCCAAACAAATTCCGGCTCATCTTCATCAGGAACAGGTACGGGAGTGTATGGCACCGCAGTCTGGTTATGCACACTTTCATATCCCGTGCTTGTTGATATCGGAGTAGGTGTGGCATAAAGCACCATAAGCTCTTCCGGAGCTTGAGCCGCAGCTTCAAATGACGCTATTTCGTTGCTGTTGAGATAGTAAAGCTTAAATACCGCTTTAACAACCTCTCCCTCTACCTGTGCCGGCTCGGATTTGAGCGAAAATGCGGACTCATTATTAAGTATTGTAGAAGCAAGCGACTGTGCAACAGTTTCATTCATTTTAACGGTACCGGCATTTGAAAGCTTAAAGCCGCTTACCGAGATATCGGAAACCGTAACATCGGCTTTTTCAAGAAGATTTGTTGCAAGTGACGTAAAATCTACAATTCCGAACTGGTCATATCCGAAATCGAAAAGAGTTTCAGCCGTACTTGAATATCTCAGCTTACTTGAATCCGATGTGAGCACAAACGCCAGTGCTCTTGAATCTTTTACCGCAACCGCTGATACTGCACTGCCTTCATCCGATGACCCGCTTCCAAGTACAACTACCAATCCGTCCCTTACGGAAACAGGCGAACTCAAATGCACAGTTTTACTAAATCCGCCGTCAACACTGCTTATGCTGT
>JAZNWT010000191.1:0-1906 GCA_045593465.1 Clostridia bacterium | reverse complement strand
CACTTTCCTCTTCAGGTAACAGCGGAACAATCCGAAGTATTTCTCTCAGATTTATGAAGCGTACATCTGCAATCGGTGATGTCTATGCTTTTGCCGACATGACAAGCGAAATAGCCGCCCTTCAGCAGCAGGCACTTGTTATGCTTTTTGCGGGTATCGGCGGTTTACTTGCTTTCTTCCTTATTACTTTACTTTTATCCAACCTTGCCATGAAGCCTACAATAGAATCTTATACGCGGCAAAAACAATTTATTGCCGATGCTTCGCATGAGCTTCGCACACCGCTGACTGTTATTTTGGCCAATACCAGCATACTCTCGAAAAATGCCGATACCGATGATGAAAAAAAGTGGATTGACAGCACTTACTCCGAAGGATTAAGAATGAAGCAGCTTATTGATGATATGCTGTTCCTTGCAAGGTCTGATGCACAGGAGCTTCCTACCGATAAAGAAACAATCAGCTTTTCGGATACTGTTTGGAGCTGTGTACTGCCGTTCGAGTCTGTTTTGCTTGAGAAAGACGTTACGCTCTCAACGGATGATATCGATTCGGATATTTCAGTTTTTGCAAACGAAGTTCAACTGAAACAGCTTATTACAATATTATTTGATAACGCATGTAAATATGTTGATAACGGTGGAAGAGTATCTGTAAGCTTAAAGAAAGACGTTGATAAAGCAATATTAAAAATAAATAATACCGGAAGCATTATAAGCGAAGAAGACCTCCCCCATATTTTTGAACGCTTCTACCGTGCCGACAAGGTACGTACCTTTATGGGCGGTTACGGTTTAGGTCTATCTATTGCACAGCAAATTATTAAGCAGCACAACGGACGAATTGCGGCAACCTCGTCCGAAGCAGAAGGTACAACTTTCACGGTTACACTTTCGCTCACGCAAAAGCGAAAATACATAAAAAAATAAATTTGTTTTAAAGCTCAAAGAGCATCGAACTTTTATCCGATGCTCTTTGTATTACTATTTACTTATTCATCTCTGTTTTTGCATCTGCGGAACAAAAGCGATATTCCCCAAATACCTGCAAGGCCTACAACCGTATAAATTATACGCGAAACAACAGCATCCATTCCGCCGAATATAGAAGCGACAAGGTCAAATTGGAATATTCCTATCAATCCCCAATTAAGTGCTCCGATTATCATCAGCACAAGTGCAAGTTTATCCATTTTTTCAACTCCCTATAATGAATTATTTATGGATATAGCATTGCTCGTTTTGTTTTATAATATGCAAATTTAAAATAATTTTTTATTTACAGTAATACACAAACAAGCGAATTACAGCCGTCATTAACCATTCTTTCAACCGTATTTTGGAGTTTTAACTGCACTTCTGTGGGCAAGCCGTTCATAACCTTACTTGTCATGCCTTCACGTACAAGGTCGAAAAGCGGTTTTCCGAATATATTGGTTTCCCAAATTTTTGTCGGTTCTTTTTCAAAAGTTTCAGTCAAATAATTCATAAATTCTTCCGATTGTTCAAGCGTTCCCACCAAAGGCGAAATCTCGGATTCAAGGTCTATGCGAATCATATGAAGTCCGCTTGCTCTTGCCCGTAATTTCACACCGAAACGTGAGCCTTGCTTTACTATCTCGGGTTCATCAAGCTGCATTTCGTCCATCTGCGGCGATACTACACCGTATCCGGTTCGCTTTGCACATTCAAGAGCCGATGCAATATAATCATATTCTTTCTTTGCCGAAACGAATTCCTTAAGATTTTTCATAAGCTCAAAATCGTCTTTTATATCACAGCCGCACTCTTCGCCCAAAATATGATAAAAAAGCTCGCTTGTGGGTATCAGCTTTATGGCAATATTACCGCTTCCAAGCTCCACACTTCTCATTGCCGCACTTTCAAACCCCTCAATATCATTGAGC
>JAZNWT010000190.1:0-5275 GCA_045593465.1 Clostridia bacterium | reverse complement strand
ACTATTGCAGCACAAATAACATGCCTGTCAATAGGTTATCCTTGTGCAGATTGGCTTTGGGACTGGTATGAAAGCGGCTATACCACACAAAACTCAACCGCTCCGTTTATAAATATGTCATATGCAGGAGGAGGCGTATATACAGACACTTTCTCCGGTGCAACAACATATGTTGCTCCGACTCCCACACCGTCTACAAGCACGGAATTTACACCTGTTGAAATTCCTGCTCCCACAAAAATATACAGAAACACCATAATAGTAATGCCCCATGCTTCGGATAAGGATGCGAGCGTGAGCTTGCCTTCAACCGACACGGCCGTAGATATGGAAAAAGGCTTGTTCGTGTTTGCATGGTACAACAGTCAGGCAAAGCATTATTACAGAACATCATTCCTCCGTTATACAGACGGCAGATACGACGACAGATTCGTATTTTTGCCTTCAAGATATCAGTTCGACCAGTTGGTTTCATCAACAGCACGTGGCGGTCAGACTATTACTAACGGTACTACTGAGGTTCGTGCGATTATGCCTGTAGGCTTACGTAATTTCCAACCGGACTTCTTAGCCCGTACACTAGATGAAAACGCTACATTGTTCGACTTTGACGGTAATGGCGATTCGGCAGAATATGCAGTTTTGATGAATGACTATTCCACAACCAATGCTGATGATACGATGCTTGCAGGCTTGCCGGATGCATACTCTTCATTCCTGCACTTTATGCGTCCTGCATATATGACTGTTTATAAAGAAGTAACGAATCCCACAATTACTCCTTTGGCGGAAGAAGAAGAAGCTCCCAAGCTTTCAAGTGACGATCCTCTCTATCCTGCAGACGGCTCCACTTCAATAAATAAGACTGCAAAGGGTGTTAATTGGGACAACTCGGGTGTCGGTGAGGTTGAGCTTTCAGTTAAGAGCGTTGGCTTGCGTGAATATACTGACTTTGTAGTTATACTCGATGTTTCAAAGTCAAATTGGGAAGTTAACGGTAAAGCCCAGACAACTAACGAAGCGGCACCCAAGGTAATGGCTGCAATAGATGCTGTTGATACCTTTGCCGATTTGGTTTTGGCACCAAATGAATATACGGGCGAAGCATCACAAAACCGAATTGCACTCGTATCTTTCGGTTACTACGGCAAACAGGTATTGGATTTCTCAAATGATCCTGCAGCGGTTAAAACGGCAACTGAAGCTGAATACACAAATGTTCTGAATGGCCTTAAATACAACGCAACAAACTACGACGAAGCGTTCAGAAAGGCAAATCAGTATTTGGCAAGCAGAACGGAGGAAGAAAAGGCAACACGTGATGCCGTTATCATCTTCCTTACCGACGGTGCACCTTCATATTATAACGATAACCACGGTTGGAACTACTGGGGCGTTGCATATGCAGGTAAGGGATATGGTGCTAACTACGACAGTAACCCGAATAAAGATCCGGGAGACAGTCAAGCAAATACTGCAGGATGGTTCGGAATTACTGCAACTGCATCAAGTGTACCGGCCCGTTGGTATGGTTCATTGAGTATTGACGTAGCTTTCTCGATGACATACAACGGTGCTGCAGGTGCAAGAATGGATAACGGTCGTTGGACGAACGGCTCATCAAGCATTACTTACAACTTCTATGAAGACGTATTTATGTATTCAACTCTTACAACAAACGGCATCAATGATGAATCGTTCTATGATACCGGTGAAGAGCTTGCAATGATGAAGCGTACTGTTTTGAACGCAACTCACATGCAGTCCGATAAATCCAAGGAAGAATACGATGCTGAAATTTATGCTATAGGTCTTGAAGTTTCAGCAGGTTCAACGGCATCTACGGCTGTCGGCAGCAGCCCGGGAATGTATTCCAATGTTCCATCGATTTTCTACACGGGAGCAGAATGTCAGTCGGTTCTTGAAAGTATTGCTTCGGATGAAGAACATCTTTATGTTGGAGGAAGCGGTGACCTTGCATCACAGTTTGAAGAAATCGCGGCTAAGTATGTTATACCTGCGGCAACCGATGCAGTTTTAACAGACAAAATGGGCGTTGACTACGATTTGTACGTTCCCAACGATTTTAACGTAAATGGACCTGATAACTCCATAATCACAATCAAGACATATGACCTTATCACACGTGATATGGTAGGCGGAAGCTCATCCTACACAGAAGCACAGATAGGTAACAGACTGTCCGATACGGCAACGACGCTTGAAACAGTTACTATCACAGCAGAGGGAGTTGCAACATCAAGTGCCGTAAGCGGTAATATCTGGACGGGTAATGCTTCAACGGGCAAGATCGTAGGTAAGTATTTCACATACGATTTCCAGACAGAAACATTCACCAGCAATATGGATGTGCTCTATGAGAAGGAATATACATTAACATATAATGTATATCTTACAGGCTCGATTGAGGGTGAACGTCCTAAGGGAACATACGATACAAACGAATTTGCAACACTTACATATACAAATATAGACGGTAACGAAGTATCAAAAGACTTCCCCGTACCTAACCTTGCATGGGGCGGTGCTGTAACAACATACGAATACTACCTCGTTAACAACAACGGTATTCCTGTTAATATGTCGGGTGTTCAGGTCGGTACGGATGCAAGAACGGTTGTTTACGGTCCTATATCAAAGGATTTGAACCTCAACGCATCAAGCGGCGGTCAGGCAATTAACGCTTCGGCAAATATACCTGTAGGCTATACGCTTTATAACCCCAATGCATCCTACACGGTTAAGACTGCATCGGGTGACCTGGCAGGTAGTGTTACAGTAAGCGATAACGGCTCACCGGTAACAACACTTGTTATAAGCGATGATCCGAACAACTCACACGTTGCATTCGCAGTTGTTTACAATGAAGGTGCAGTTGATGATTTCGTAGTACTTGACTGGGATAAGAAGGTTCAGGTAGACGTTACAAAGAACGACACAATGACGAACCCGAAGCTTGTTGCAATTTCACTCAATGAAGACGGCAAAAATGCAACGGCTGCAAGCGGTGTTGCACTGAACACAACAACCGAAACATTGCCGATAAATACAACCACGGTAGACGGTGTATTCGGTAATGCTTCGATAGTTGACGGCAAGGTAGAGTATGAGCTTGATACTATACTCGATTCAACAGAAAATATCTTCTGCTGGATACAGGCAGGCAATAACGCACTCTACTCACCCTCAAGGTTTACTGTGATCCCTGCAACGAATGTTTATTATGAAGATTCGTTCTCAACTTCGGTAGAAGAGGAGAATGGTTCAAGAATTTACTTTAACGGTAATTGGTCGGTTGAAGGCACTGAAGATGATGAATATCAGAGCAGCAACGGTGAAGCATACGGCTACGATTCATCATATAATGACGATACGACCGACAGTAACGGTGCAAGCAAGGTCTTGATAAGCACAAGCACGAATACGAACAGTGCGGCTATGAGCTTCAGATTCCTGGGTACGGGCTTCGATATCATGGGCAGAACGGCAACGGATACAGGCTCGATACTTTACCGCATAACAGACGTTGCATCGGGCAAAGTACTTTCACAGTATCTTGTAAATACGCTCTACGCATACGGCACGCTTTATCAGCTCCCGATAATCTCCTGGGAGACAGAGAATTACGGTGAGTATAAAGTTGAATTGTTTGCATTTGGTACAGCAGCTGCTCCGCAGAAGGTATATATCGACGGTATAAGGATCTACAACCCCTTGGGCATAGAGGAGGACGATACGGCAGATGCAGTATTCACGCTTAACGATATTTTGGAGGCATCAGCTGCGGCGGCAAACGGTTATACATCGGGCACAGAGTTCTACCGTGGCGGTATCGAGATCGCAGGCGTTAATGTTGAACAGCAGAACTACTTTGTAATGGCTGCACAGGCGATCCAGGATATTTACAACGGCAAACTTGATGAATCATATGCAACGGCTGACTATGATTATGGCAGACCTGATTTGGTAGCAGCCAACACGTTTGCAATGGCAGACGGTGTAACAGGCGTAACGGAAGTTACAAAGGCTCTGTACATGAACTTTGCAATCCGCCAGACTGTTTTTGCAGGGAATAACGGCAGAGCCGGTGCATCGGCAGCTTACCCGACAACTGACAGTAATGCAAATGGCTTTGCAGTAAGTGAATACAGCGGACAGCTCACGTATGAATCGGGCTTGCTCATGTTCGCACGCGTACTTGCCGCATACAAGGCAAACGGTGTATTGCCCGAAACAGTTGCTTATGAGCACGTTAAGGGTTCAACGGAAAGAAATGAAGAATACGACAGTGCACGCGATGCATATATGCAGCACGGTGAGCTTAACCCCGCGATATTCGAGATAAGACCGCTCCTCTACGGTGAGAATGCAGGAGACGAACTCCCGTTCGCATTGTTTATCGACGGTTCGCAGAGCGAGAGCGGCAATTATGAGAGCACGGTAAGAAGCGATGCATACGAATTCGGCCCCAACAACGAGCTTTACCTCAACAAGGGTCAGTCGCTGGCATTCAACATAACAAGTGCAAAAATGCCTTCGTCAATACAGATAGGTGCAAAATCACCCTACGGAGCAGCACTCACATTCACAGCAGGTTCAACGGGAGTTATTCCGATAACCCAGAGTGTAACAAGTGCAACGAATATGTTCTACAAGATAACCAACGGCTTGAAGGTCGTGGAAAATGCTGACGGAACATATACAACGCAGGTAATTATCACCAACACAAGCACGGGTGATGCGGCAAGCAGCAGTGCAGCAGGCTCTGTTCTTGCAATAACCGACATTAAGGTTGTAATGGGCAATGCTGCGGCAACTCTTGCAATCAGTGCAGATCAGCAGCTCGTTGAAGATGCAATAGCATTCACGAATGCTGCAATTGAGAGCATGGATTCCAAGGACGGCGAGGTTATCGCAATAGTCGGCGGAACAGAGTATGAAAACGGCAAGCAGATAAAGTCCACTTCCGTATTCAACAGCGAAGTAATCGAAAAGAACATATTCAAGAATATCGCTCTTTGGTACTTCACAAAACTCAGATAAAACAAAAAAATCCCGTGTGAAATCACACGGGATTTTTTGAAGTTATAAGTTAGAAGTAATAGTCAATAAGTTATGTGAAAACTCCGCATTTTTTGCGGAGTTTTTTCGTTCACTATTCACTATTCACTATTCATTATTCATTATTCACTATTAACTTATGGGGACTGTAAAAAACATATTATCTTCTATCGGTGAGTTAATAGATAGCACA
>JAZNWT010000189.1:0-11280 GCA_045593465.1 Clostridia bacterium | reverse complement strand
GGGAAGTACGATTTTAAAAGTGTTAGCAGTAACCTCTATGCGAGGCTGTACGGCACAATTACTGTAAAAATTATATATTTTACGAATACCCGTTCCATATGATTCAATTAAATGCAGACGATGGAACACTTCTGCTAATTTTTTATTTCGAGGTTGCGATATGCCGCTTTTAATGTCTTCGGGAGACAAACCGGGCAGTAAGCCACCTATCGAGATAAATTCCATTTCTTTATCGTTTACATTGATTATAATACTTCCGCTAAAGCTGTAATCGCGATGAACTATAGCATTCAGCAATGCCTCTCGCAATGCCCCTTCCGGATAATCGGATTTTTCAACCCTTTCCAATCCTTTGAATGTAGCAACTGTTTTATTGCAAAGCATTAAGTAGCTAAACACGTCATCAAGCTGTTCAAAAACCGAACCTCCAAATTCCCTGCTATCTCGGAATTCTGTATTAACATCGTTGCCAAACACCGCTACCTTTGTGGTGTGCAAGCACTGATCAGACAACACAAGTGCCAAATTGGTATAAATAGAGTTGGATTCGTCAGTAATTCCCAGAGCAAGATACTTTTCTTTTGCAAACTCAATTTTATGTTTAGCGAACATCTTTTCTGCACTTTGGAAGGTAAGTTCCTGTATCATGGAACGCATATTTTCAAACACATCTCCGTCGGAAGCTTTTATCATCTGACGAATCTGCTCGGGTGAAGCCTGTGCACTCGATGCTCCTTGGCGGATATAAACTCCGCTTGGTTTTAAACCTTTTGATTTTAGATAATACGGCTTATAGCTGCCTTCACCAACAGCAATTTTAACAACCCCATTATCATCCTGCAATGTATATTTGATGAACATTGTAACATCGGGTGCAATGGCATCACGTATACCGTTTGTAATACGAGTATATGTTTCATCGACATTATCAATACCAACAAGGTTTCCGTTATTGTCAATGCCTATGTATATCGTTCCGCCATCTGCATTAGCAAAAGCGATGACTTCTTTGTAAATTTCGTCTGTAAACTGAGACTTTAATTCAATTTTTTCAGTTTCAAATTTCACAAGTGCATACCTCCATGCAAAACTACAATATACTCACTTTTTTCAAACTCGTTGGGTGAAAATTCAGTGAAAATTCACTTTCAATTGTGAATTACGTTTTTTATTCTTCGCCTGAACCGAAAAAACTATTGTTTTATTCACCGCTCAACTTGCAATTACGCAATAATTTATACTTGTACGAGCATAAAAGAACATTTTTTCTCATATATCTTCACTATGTATAATTCACCTGTACCGCTCATGATAATACGTCCCGATGTAGATTCACTCATAGAAGTGAACGGACAGCTTTTAGGCGAATGCAGTGCATCATCATTTGCCGCACTGCCCATTTCGGACAGCGGAGATTATTATATCTCGGCTGTACCGCTGTGCATGGGCAAGGAAACTCTTCACTATTCCGTCACACGCAAGGTAAGCTTTGAAAACGGCACGCTGACCGGCTCGCTTGCCGACGATGTTAAAATATGCTTTTGGCCCGGAGGTGTATTTGAATTGCATATAAAAACAGGCCGTTTTCCTGCCGATAATACAGAAAAATTCCCCTACACATTAAGCAGTATGGCACTTGACCGTTCCCGTGAGCTTACTCTTTATTACGAAAACGGGCTGAAGCTTGCGGTCACAAACAGAAATTCAGCTGAAAACTGTGCATTTTCACTCGGCAATTCACTGTGCGGCAGACTTGAGAGCATTACTGTTTCAGGTCATGATTATATTGCAGTATTTACAAGCTTATCAAGCAAAGAACGATTGATTTTGTTTGATAAACAGCTGAATAATGTGCTTGACACAAACGCAGACAGCATTTCTTTCACGGATGATAGCAAGATAGAAAAGCTTGACTATTTAAACACGGTGATGAAGCACCAAAAACGCACTTATCTTTCACTTTCTTCAAGCATGGAATTTGTTGAAGAAGCCGTGACTGTCGGCTTTTTTACTCAAGAATATATTTATCCCAAAGACCGTTTAACGCTCTCAACAGCATTTTGCGAAGCCGTGCGTGAGGGGTTTTGCGACGAAGCGTTAAGCTATCTTAGCGACGATTTAAAATCAAGCATAACATTTGAAGCATTAAAAGAGTTTTTAGGCAATTTTGACTCGGTAAAACCGCCTCTTTCCCAAAATGACGGCACCCTTTTGGGGCTTATAACATATAATTCCGATACACTCCGCTCAGCACGGCTTTTCGAGTTTAAATTTGATGACATGAAGATATCGAATATAAATGAATACTGAAAGTCACAAGTGACTTTCAGTTATATTGCTTCACAGAAATTTACTCTTTCTCTGAGTCGCTCTTTAAAGAGATACCATCCACCCCGTAATACGCGGCGATTTGAGAATTTGTCCAATAAGTGGGATCTTCTTTG
The DNA here is from genome assembly GCA_045593465.1 of Clostridia bacterium. Taxonomy (GTDB): domain Bacteria; phylum Bacillota; class Clostridia; order Christensenellales; family CAG-138; genus RGIG3096. The sequence goes on along the minus strand of JAZNWT010000189.1, from coordinate 8,836 downwards.
ATATTCAACGGTGCAAAGAAATCGGGAACCGTTTTAATATCCTCTACCTCTGTATTGCCGTTTTTTATATCCGTCATAATGTTCATATATTCAGAACTGTATGTTTGAGGCGTGTTATTTTTTAATGCTAACAGCGTATCAACAAATGTAAGTTCACGAACTCCATGATTAAAGCATCCGCCCACAAAAATACCTGCCAGCAATATAAAGCCGCATATAGCATAGCTTTTCTTAATATTTTCACATTTTACTTTTACTATTTCTCTTTGATTCAACCAACCGCAGAAATAAAAAATATTAAATATCATTAACAAATAATACGAGTAATAGTAAATATTGATCTGTCTTCCCGATCCAACACTGCTCATAGCATAAAGCGGCGGTGTTAATTGTGTTGCAAAAATCAAAAATGACACCGCAAAAACCAAAAGAGGATATTTAAACCGCATCTTCGAATTTCTTGTCAGTTTGAATGCGATAATCGCAATAATCAAAAAGCCTGCTAATTGAGCCAAACCCGTCCATTCGGCAATGTATATTAAGCCGTAAAAGACCGACAACGCTATTGCTTCTATAGGAGAAGTTGCCGTTACCGTCGTTGCTCTGACAGCATTTCCCGGGGCAACCATATTTACTGCAAATCCCACCAACAGTACAATGAAGTTTATTAAGAAAAACCACATCTTCCTGCCGCGTTTCTTCATAAGCAGGCATAACACAAGTGCCAAAACAACCGTTGTTACCAGTGCTGTTGAATAATTACCGCCGGCTATAAGTACCGAAAGCAGCAAAGATATTATGAAAAGCACTGTTTTTTTACCCGTCTTTTCTGCAAAATACAGTTTTATCAGAATTGAGAAATAAATCAACGAAAACGCATAGAACAATGTATAATACGAACAACCGTTCCACCAGAAAAACGCTTCATTTTTATTTATTACAAAGTGTATCGATAACAACAAGATAATACAAGAGATTATCAAACCGTATTTTTTATTGTAACCAAGTGACTTAAATATCGTGTTTATAAAAAAGACAGTAGATGCTATAAGTGCCGTAAGCATAACAATCGCAGTTAAAAAATAGAGATTTTCCGAAAACGCAGCCGGTTGAAGACTGAATATCAAAACCGCCGAATATGTTCCCTGCCACGTCATATATGTGGATTTAATCTTCTGAAAACTCTCAGATAAAATTTCAAATAATCCACCGCCGTTTTTTACAGCATGATTCACTTTTGCAGAAAACCCGAAATCATCAGCAACAGGATGCGAATAAAAAGACGCAGCAATTATCGGGATAATACTGATCAAAAGAGCAACAACAAAAACTATTGCTATAATATTTATAGTTTTTTTACTTAACTTCATATTCATAAAAGTCTCCTCTATACGTTGCAATAAAGTAAGTTTTTTCTTTGTATCAGACTATCATTTTTGTAAAATTCCGTCAACATATTGCCCGTTGCTTTGTATCCGCAAGCATCACGCACCGGGCACGCAACTTTCCCAACCCGCTGTTTGCCGATAAAATCCTCAAACTGTCAAAAATCATTTTTGCTTAAATTCATTATGCAGCCTTTCATTTTTTCATTTACAGCACATCCATAACCGTCATTTCCTCAAAGTGGGCTATGCGGTTATTTTCAATGAAGGGCATAGACTTATCCAGACAAGACACGAGTTTTTCGTTGCCTGACAGCTTTTTGTATATGCGTTTCATTGTTTTGAGCGAGCCGCCCATTATGACGGCAACATATATATTTGCATCAATAGCATATATATCGTCTTTTTTGCCCAAAAGGGATAACCCTTTCAGCTCGGAAAGGGTTACCGTCTCGATTATTTTATCAAATATATTTTTTATGTTCTTTTCGTTTTGAGGTCGTTTCCCCAAGTCGAAGCGAAGCCCCAAAGCGAATCTGTTGATTTTCACTTTTAATATTCACCTTTCAAGTATGCTTCCTGCTCGGGAGTAAGCACATCAAGACCGAGTCCCATTGCATTTATCTTGAGCATTGCAACCTCATGGTCGATTTCTTCGGGAATATCGTAAAGCTTGTTTTCAAGCTCCTTGCCGTGCTGTGCAAGATAACGAGCCGAGAGTGCCTGTATTGCAAAGGAAAGGTCCATAATATCGGCAGGGTGACCGTTGCCCGCAACTATGTTTACAAGTCTGCCGTCTGCCAAAACATTTATTATTCTGCCGTCTTCAAGCTCATAGCCTTCGATAAAGGGCTTACGCTCTGTGACGCTCTTTGACATTGCACGAAGGTCGTTTTTATTGAATTCAACATCAAAGTGACCTGCATTTGCAACCATTGCGTTATGCTTCATGACCTTATAATGTCTTGCGGTTATAACGTCTTTACAGCCCGTTGCCGTGATGAATATATCACCAAGCTTTGCCGCTTCGTCCATCGTCATAACACGGTGACCATCCATAGCAGCTTCCAATGCACGGTAGGGGTTAACTTCCGTAACGATTATGTTTGCACCCAAGCCCTTTGCACGGTTTGCAATACCGCTTGAGCAGAAACCGTAGCCTGCAACAACAACCGTTCTGCCTGTTACCATGTTATTTGTTGTGTACATAATAGCGTCCCAAACGGACTGACCTGTGCCGTGACGGTTATCAAAGAGGTGCTTGCAGTTTGCATCGTTAACAGCCATCATCGGGAATGTGAGAGTGCCAGCCGCTTCCCTTGCACGCAGGCGGTGTATGCCCGTGGTCGTTTCTTCACAGCCGCCGATAAGGTTCTTTGCGTATTCGGGGTGCTTTTCCGTGAGCATTGCAACAAAGTCGCCGCCGTCATCGATTATGATGTGGGGGCAGAACTCAAGTGTGCGGCGAATATGCTCTTCATATTCTTCTTCCGTTGCACCGAACCATGCGTGAACTTCAACGCCGAGGCTGTCAAGTGCGGCACATATATCGTCCTTTGTGGAAAGGGGATTGCTTCCCGTCACAACAACTTCGGCACCGCCTGCACGGAGCAAAAGTCCCAAATATGCAGTCTTTGCTTCAAGATGTACGCACACTGCTATTTTCATACCCTTAAAGGGTAATTCTTTTTTAAATCTTTCTTCCAGTTCACGAAGACAGGGCATAAATTCCTTTACCCATGCTATACGCTTTAAACCAAGGGGTGCAAGTGAAGGGTCTTTTATAGAACTCATTTGTATTACCTCATTCCCTAAAATTTCATTATTTATTATGCCATAAAAAGCAGTGCTTTGCAATATCTGAGAAATATTGTATTATATAATACATACAAAACAATTTAAGAGGTATACAATGTTTGATATTCTTTTTTGCAATGCCGACATTATAACAATGTGTGATGAAACCCCCACCGTTTCGGGCGGCTATGTGGGAGTTGAGGGCAGGAAAATAACCTATGTGGGCAAAGAACGTCCCGAGGGTGAAGTGAAACGCACAATTGACTGCAAGGATAAAATACTCATGCCCGGTCTTATAAACACGCACACGCACACGGCAATGTCTCTTCTTCGCGGCTATGCGGACGATTACGCACTCAACGAATGGCTTTTTGACAAGGTATTCCCCACAGAGGCACGTTTGACAGCACCTGCCATTGAAGCAGGCGTCCGTTTGGGCTTTGCCGAAATGCTCCGCACGGGCACAACCTCAATATCCGATATGTACTATTTCCAGCCCCATGCGGCACAGATAGCACTCGACATGGGCATTCGTGCTTCGTTCTGCAACGGCATAATATGCTTTGATGCCGATTCTTTCAATCCCGATGCAGACAGGGGCGTGAGCGAAACAATAATTCTTGCCGAGCAGTTTCATAATGCAGGCGACGGCAGAATAAAAGCAGATGCTTCAATTCATGCAGAATACACATCTTCCCCGAAAATATGGCAGTTTGTTCTTGATATGGCGGACAAGTATAATCTCAATATGCAGATACATTTGAGCGAAACAAAGAGCGAGCATGAAAACTGCATTGAAAAATACGGCAAAACACCTGCTTCGATACTTGCCGAAAACGGTGTGTTTGAAAGAAAAGCAATCGCCGCACACTGCGTATGGCTTTCAGAAGATGATATGGATTTGCTCTCTTCAAAGGGCGTAAGCTGTGCTCATAACCCAATAAGCAATTTAAAGCTTGCAAGCGGCATTGCTCCCGTAAGAAAAATGATGGATCACGGCATGAATGTTGCACTCGGCACGGACGGTTGCTGTTCAAACAATACGCATGATTTATTTGAAGAAATACGTATTGCCGCACTTTTGGCAAAGGGCATATCATATGATCCTACAGCATTGTGTGCTTACGATGCATTGAAGCTTGCAACGGTTAACGGGGCAATAGCACAGGGCAGAGAAAAGGAAGTAGGCAAAATAGAGAGCGGCATGGAAGCCGATATAATACTTTTGGATATGCACACGCCCATAACACGCCCTGTTTACGATCCTGTAAGTGCAGTTGTATACAGTGCAAGCGGCAGAGATGTTTGCATGACCATGATACAGGGCAAAATACTTTATGAAAACGGAGAATTCAAGACTGTTGATATTGAAAAAGCAATGGCGGACGCTGATGCTTTGGCAATAAAAATAACGAGCGGAGAAGAATTATGCTGATAACGGCTGAACAGGTAAAAAACGATAATGCGGTAAAAACATATATTGAAAAAGCAGATGCTTCGCTTTGTGCATTGGGATTTACCGAGCATTCCTATGCCCATGCAACAAAGTCTGCCGAAATGGCAAAATATATACTTCTTTCAACAGGGCATGACGAACGCATCGCCGAGCTTGCATACATCGCAGGCTATATGCACGACATAGGGAACGTAATTAACCGACATGACCATGCACAGAGCGGTGCGATAATGGCATTCAGAATACTTGACAATATGGGTATGCCTCCCGATGAGCTTGCAAGCGTCATAACCGCAATAGGCAATCACGACGAAGCAACGGCTTTCCCCGTGAACGATATTGCCGCCGCACTCATACTTGCCGACAAAACCGATGTTCGCCGCTCACGAGTAAGGAATACGGATTTTGCCAAATTCGATATTCACGACAGAGTAAACTATTCGGTTTATAAGTCGGAAACAACCATAAACGATGAAAAAACGGAGCTTACGCTTAACCTTGAAATAGATATACGCTTCTGCTCCGTAATGGAATACTTTGAAATCTTCATGGAGCGTATGCTCCTCTGCCGCCGTGCCGCCGAAAAGCTGAACCTCGTTTTCAAGCTTATAATAAACGGACAACAGTTGATGTAAAGCCACAGGCTTTACATCAGTTATATTCGACTTGCAGCAAGTTATATTGACCTTCGTCTAAGAAAGCCTTTTATATCATCACGCCGCAAGGCGTGTATTGCCATTATTAACTTTTCTTTATATACTATTCTTAATAAGTTTATAAAGGAGCAAGTTATGGTTAAAACATCGCTTAAAAACATCAGCCTCATTTGTATAATTGCTTTTATTTTAACTGCAATTATATTTGCCGTTGCACCGCAAGCAAAGGCAGAAAACGAAGTTTACACATCCACGCTTCCTGCGGCAACGCTTTATCAGCTTCCGCCAAAGCAACCCCGTGCAAGCGGCGGTTATGAAGGTGCAATGTCATATGTCATGAAAACCCGTGACGGCAGTATTATCGTTATTGACGGCGGCAGAAAAGACGATGGTTATGACGGCAAATATTTGCTTCAGTTTTTAAAGGATATTACGGGAAAGAGCGTACCCCATGTTACTGCATGGTTTATCACTCATGCTCACAGTGACCATTACGGTGCACTTGCAACGATTGCGGAAAACTATCCGACCCAAATCACCGTTGACACCTTTTACTATGCTCTTGTTAAGGATGCACAAGTATATGAATACTGTTCATACAGCGAACAAAACACGGCAATCAAATCGAACAAGGCAATTGACACCTGCATAAGCAAGCTGCAGGCTAAATCTGCCACACCCATCAATGTTGTTGAAGTGAAGCCCAAGCACATGAATGAGAGTCTTGGCTCGTTCGACATTGATACTGTGCATATAGACATTCTTTCAACTTATGAAGATGTCATATGGGCGGCAGACAATATTACAACACGCTACAGCGGAAATCTCAACACCTGCGGAAGCATCTACACGAGCAAAACGGTAAAAGAGCTTTTGGCAATGAACTTCTTGAACAACACCTGCTCTATATTCCGTGCTACGGTTGGCGGCAAGAGTATTCTGTTTTTGGGTGATACTTCCGATGCTCAAAGCAAGGCATTACTGTATTTGCACAATGAAAACAAAAAGGATTCTTCAAAATTTTTCAGTTTAAAGAGCGATATAGTTCAAATGGCTCACCACGGTCAAAACGGTGCAGAAAAAGAAGTTTACAAACTTATAGATCCCGATATTTGCTTGTTCCCTGCATCCGAATGGATATATAATGCTGCGGCAAACAGCCAGCTTACAACGGCATACACAAAAATGTGGCTTGCCGAAATTGGCGGCACAACAAGCTATGCATCAAAGGACGGCCCTCAAAACTTTGATTACGGAACAATCACAAGCACAACTCAAATAGCAATCCCCGACGATATAAAACCCTTGGTTTTTGATGCAGAATATTATCTTAATGCATACCCCTCTCTTGCCGCTTATTGTGCTGACGAAAATGCACTTTACGAGCATTTTATCACTTACGGCATAAGAGAAGGAAGACGTGCTTCTTTGGCTTTTGATATCAAGCATTACATAAACCAAAACGGTCAAGCTTTGGTTGATACATTCAAGGGCAATTATGAAAGCGGTTTTTCATATTTCCTTGAAAACGCAAAGAAAGAATTCACGGGAAAAGCAAAAGAATTTTCAACAGATTTTAATGCAGAACACTATCGTAATAATGTTAGTGAGGCAAGCACGCTCACAACGGAATTTGCATTGCTTGAGCATTTTGTAAATTCAGGCCTTACACAGGCTTCAAAGCAAAATGCCACAGTTACCGTTGCAGAGGCCGTAAATGCAATCTCCGATGCTTACGAAACAATGCTTTTAACAGGCAATATGCCCGAAACGATAACCGTAAACGGCATCACTCTCGACAAGCCCTCATACACCTTGATGGCGGCACAGGCACTTGATTATATCTCTTCAAAATCGCCTGCAACACGCTGTTCAACTTGGATAACATCTACTGCAAATTATGAAACATCGTCCGATACTTTCAGTGCCGCAGTGGTTGACAAAGCAGGATATCTTCTTGTTGCAAGAGAATTTGTAAACTATTTCGGCGGTGGTGACAACTACGGCAAAACAGGCTATTTGCCTGCGTTTGTAACATTACCCGGCGAAACGGATTCATCTTACAGCGGCAATTTTGGAAATGCAAGAGCAACAATCGTGCTTGCAAGAGTTCTTAACTCATACAAAAAATACAATGTTCTGCCCGAAATTATAGATGCAGGAATCACGGCAACAACGGTAACAAAAGGCCCGTCTGCAACGCCCACACCAAAGCCCGTTGCAACGCAGCCGCCGCAAAATGACACCGTTACAATCATGGAGCTTGCACTTGCGGCAAGGGATGCACTCACACATTACACCTCAGGCAGTGCGTTTTATCCCTACGGCGTGCCCGTTAAAGGGCAGTGGGTTTCATTGCCTGTATATTTCTACATGACGGCACAGGCAATCCAGGATATTTACAATAAAAAAGATACTGTATTCACCGTATCATCACTCAGATTTGACCCACCCGATTTGGAAGCGGCATATTCTTTCGGCACAAAAACCGTTGACCAGAATTTCTATATGAATCTTGCCATAAGGCAAACCGTTTATGCAGTTAAAAACAAGCGTATAGGTGCTTCTGCAAGCTATCCCACCAATTCAAGCAATGCAAACGGCTTCCCTGTAAAGAATTTCAACGGTCAGGTCAACTATCCCTCGGAGCTTTTGTGTTTTACAAGAGTACTTGCCTATTATGCAGAAAACGGCAATTTGCCTGCAAATGTACTGATGGAAAAAGTACCATATCCAACAGGTAACGAGCCAACACCCACTCCCCTGCCAGTTGCTACTGTTGCACCTACTCCCATTCCCACTTTAGAGCCGACAGTTGAGCCTACGGTTGAGCCTACTCCCATTCCCCCTTTAGAGCCGACATTAGAGCCGACATTAGAGCCGACATTAGTGCCGACTCCCATTCAAACGGTAAAGCCGACTCCCACACCGGTGCCAACTTTAGAGCCGACAGTTGAGCCGACAATTGTGCCTACTCCCACGGCAACTCCTGTGCCCACGCCCACGGCTACACCTTATGACAACGGTGACATAAACAATGACGGAATGATAAATTCAAGGGATATTGCACTTATACAAAAACACTTGATTGAAATTACACTTTTAAGCGAGGAACAGCAATTGTATGCTGATTGCAACGGTGATAAGAAAATAAATTCAAGAGATATCGCCATGTTGCAGTTGAAGATACTTAAACAATCAAAAACACCGGTTGAATAACTCGATTATATGTGAAAACTCCGCTGAAAATGCGGAGTTTTTATTGTATGCCATCGAGATGCTTCTTCGATTTTTATTTTGATATCAAAATAAACAAGGAACAAGAAGCCTGACGATAGAAGTCAGAGGTTAGAGTAAATAGTGAAGAAGTGGAAAAAAACGAGCGGTTTTTCAGTTATAATTGTCTGCGACAAGTTATGAGTTATGATTGCCTGCGGCAAGTTATATTGACCTTCGGTCAGCTTAATGTAAAAACTGCACGCAGTTTTAATTATAACAACCCCTCAGTCAAAATTAGAAATTCTGACAGCTCCCCTTACACA
>JAZNWT010000188.1:0-4482 GCA_045593465.1 Clostridia bacterium | reverse complement strand
TACCTTATCATCTTTTTTAATGCTGACTTCGCTATTTCCCGCAGTAAATGCCGATGGAAACTTTACATCCCAATTTCCTGCCTTGTTTTTATATCCGCCGCTTTTTGATGCTGTATCATTTACAAGAGTATTATCTATCTGCTCCCATTTTCCGTCTTTTTCATAATGTACAGCTTCCGGATATATAACAAGCATATGGGTTTTATCCGACATAACAAATTCTTTTACGCTTTCTTTGCGTTTCGTTATATCTTCATATAAAATTTCTGCTTCCGCTGCGTTTTCAGTGCTGCTTTCTGCCTCCGTGCTTAGCTCTTCATCAGGAAATTCTATCTGCAAAGGCTCATTTACAGGATATATCTCTCTCATTTCATCTGACGACATCTCTACTGCAAGCACAGCATTGTGAAATACAGATGTGTATGCCATGACCACGCATAAAATTATCACCAATATTTTTCTTAAAGCCCTTTTCATCTGAAACCCTCCTGTTTTTTAGTTTTATAGCTATATTATAGTCATATTTTCCACATTTTTCAATGTTCTTTTTTCCATTTTTATGCTTTTGTGGGTGGAATTATTGCATCTGTCACAGAGCCGGCCGGAAACATTGAAAAATCCCTCCGTGACCACTGTTGCGGCGGAGGGATTTTAAATACATTTATTCCCATCTGTTTTCTGTCGCTTTTACAAAAGCGACCTGGGGTTTAAGGGGCAGAGCCCCTTAGAAAATCTACTCAATATCAATATCGAGGGGCAAATCGAGCTCGTCGGATACATACTTGCCGTTCTTTTTACGCTGACGCACGCACTCTGTGAGCAAATATTCTATCTGGCCGTTAACGCTTCTGAAATCATCTTCAGCCCAAGCTGCTATTGCGTTATAGAGCTTGGGTGAAAGACGTAATGGTATTTGTTTTTTCTGATTATCTGCCATATCAATACAAGCTTCCCGAGTTTACAATGGGTTGTGCGTCACGGTTTCCGCAAAGCACAACGAGTAAATTCGAAACCATTGCCGCTTTGCGTTCTTCGTCCAATGTTACAACATTGTTGTCGCTAAGGCGTTCAAGTGCCATTTCAACCATGCCCACAGCACCGTCGACTATCATCTTACGGGCATCGATTATTGCCGATGCCTGCTGACGCTGAAGCATTACTGCCGCAATTTCGGGTGCATATGCAAGGTAGGTTATACGTGCTTCTATTATCTCTATTCCTGCTTCGTTTACTCTTTCCTGTATCTCGTCACGAATACGTGTTGCAACGGTTTCGCTTGAGCCTCTCAAGCTGCCCTCGTCCGCTACTCCATCGCCCGTTGTGTCAACATTGGGAGCCACATCGTAAGGATATATACGAACAATATTGCGAAGTGCACTGTCACACTGCAACGAAAGGTATTCTTTATAGTTATCAACATTGAACACCGCCTTTGCCGTATCAACTATACGCCACATTACCGCAATACCTATCTCAACAGGATTACCCAAACAGTCGTTTATCTTCTGCCTGTTATTGTTGAGCGTCATAACCTTGAGCGATATCTTATTGCTCACAAGCTCCATATTGTTTGCAGGCATATTCGCCATTGCCGCCATAACAGAGCTTGCCGTTTTAACATCACCGCTCTGATTGAGCTTTGTTTTTGAGGCAGGATTAACGCTTGTGCAGAAAGGATTAACAAAATAGAAACCGTCACCCTTGAGCGTGCCGATATATTTGCCGAAAAGAGTCAAAACCAATGCTTCCTGGGGCTTCAACACCTTTAATCCGGGAATTGGGATCCAAAATACGCACAATATAATTATGCCTATTACCATAAGTGCAGGACTGTCGCCATAATCCTCAAGGCGAACAGCACCGTAAACCGTCAATAAAAGACCGACAATAGCCGCCAAAATAATCAGCATCAAAACTGCCATGCCGTTTTTTCTCGTGGACAAAATTTTTTCAGTCATAAAATTTATCTCCAATCTTCTTGATATCATAATGATATCAGCGAGTTTGTTTTTTGTCAATATGTTTTATTGAACCTTATTGCATATCTCTCCAATTTTTATAAACAGTCGCTATAAATAAAAATAGTGAGGATATTCTATTTATCCTCACGACAATTCTGTATAATTACAAAACATATACTTATTTTACTTCATCGCTTTTGCAATTGCGGTCAAATGCTGTAACTGTTCATCGTTAAGCCCTTTAACAGCTTCAACAAGTTCTCCCACACGAACAGGATTCCCGGTTTCCGTATCAAAAAATTCTTTTGGAGAAACTCCAAGATATTCGCAAATATAAAAGAAAACCGTCATTGACGGATAATTTATTCCGTTTTCAATATTATTTACATATCCTGCACTCTGACCGAGCGATAGACTCATATCCCTTGCCGATACGCCTTTTTGCATACGTAATTTCGCCAAACGGTTTGAAAACTGTTCTTTCTGCATAAGCCCAACCTTATTTTGAAGTTTATATAATTCTACTATGCACACTTTAGTTCCCCGTTTATTCTGATTAGTAATTATTCTTGACTCGTCGTGTTAAATTAGATAAAATTGCTCTGATGTTTAATTAAAACAAACGCCAAGGAGTGAATATGATTAAAACTGCATGTTGTTTTACCGGTCATAGGCATATACCGATCGAACAAAAAGAAGACCTTACATTGAGATTGGAAACAGTTATTAAAATGCTGTTTACATCGGGTGTAACCCAATATTATGCAGGCGGTGCATTAGGCTTCGATATGATGGCAGCAGAGACTGTCTTAAAATTAAAAAAACATGAGTCAAATGTTCGCCTGTCACTTATTCTTCCCTGCCAGAATCAAGCTAAATATTGGCAATTGAGTGATGTTAAAAAATATGATGCAATAAAAAACCTTGCTGATGAAGTTATTTTTACATCACAGAACTATTCAAAAGCATGTATGCACATACGAAACCGTGCTTTAGTTGATAAAAGCGACATTTGTGTTTGTTATTTGGAAAAAGACACAGGCGGCACAGCCTATACCGTCAATTATGCCAGATCAAAAAATCGCCGGATAATTAACCTTGCAACACCTGATAGCAGCATTATATTTTAAATCACATTGTATGGATATTTTAATAAACAGTTCCGCTCTGTGTGCAAGTATTACATTCTAAATTATCAGCAACGAAGGTTTTCGATACTTTTATAAATTTGCAATCTAATAAAAAGCTTTTCCTTGCACATTGTTTAACGTTTTGTTATCGTATACCTTAAGCGATATGCTGTGAAAGGATTTTTTGATGGCAATAAAAACTATATTATTTGACCTGGACGGAACTTTGCTTCCGATGGATCAGGATGTATTCGTAAAATCATATTTTTCCCGTTTGGCTCTGAGGCTTGAACCGCACGGATATGAAAAGAACGGCCTTATAAATGCTATCTGGGCAGGCACTGAGGCAATGGTTAAAAACGACGGTTCAAAGAACAACGAAGCCGCATTTTGGGAATTTTTTGCTTCGCTTTACGGCGAGGATTCAAAAAAGGACGAGCCTAAATTCGATGAATTTTATCGCACGGATTTTCAAGCTATAAAAGGTGATTGCGGTTTTAACGAAGAAGCTTCAAAGCTTATCTGCAAGCTTAAAAAACAGGGATTTAAGCTTGTGCTTGCTACAAATCCCATATTCCCCGCTGTTGCAACGCAAAGCCGTGCTCGTTGGGCAGGACTTGACATAGATGATTTTGAGTTGTATACCACCTATGAAAATTCATCATACTGCAAACCCAATCCTAAATATTATAAGGAAATCTGTTCAAAGCTTGATCTTGACCCCAATGAATGTTTAATGGTGGGCAACGATGTCAGCGAAGATATGATTGCCGCCTCGTTGGGCATGAAAGTTTTTCTTCTGACCGACTGCTTAATAAATAAAAATAATGAGGATATTGCAATCTATCCCCACGGCAGTTTCAATGAGTTGGAAGAATATATAGATTCTATCTTGCTTTAACCTGTTTATTTGCCGTAAAAAATGATATAGCGTTTTTTACGGCATTATTGTATAATTTTTTGGTATACAAACATTTTGAAATCGGACTACAGGAGCATGTAATAACTCATATGGGCAAAAACTTATCTCAGGTAATACAAAAACCGATAAAAACTCCAAATGTTAATCTTTTTGAGTTTTTCATGCGACGTTCACGTTTTAATTCAAGTAATATACTTTGCAGATGTTTTTCGCAAGTGTTGACCATCAAACAATTAAGCTTTGCAAGCAAACAATACGCAAAAGCACTTGCCGGAATCGGTGTTAAAAAAGGCGATATTGTTCCCATAAGCAGTGAGCCGTCCATCGAGGCAATTATTGCTTTTTTCGCATTGAACCGTTTGGGAGCCGTATCTACTTTTTTAAGCAGTACAGCCGGCATTGAAGAAATAGAATCATATTCAAAGCTTTATTCTTCAAAAATTATACTTTTATCAAAACAATGTATGCA
>JAZNWT010000187.1:0-16065 GCA_045593465.1 Clostridia bacterium | reverse complement strand
TAATGTTATAAAGCATTGTAAAGCCTTCGGCACGGGTAAGGGTTTCATAAGGAAGAAATGCAACATTCGTGCCTGTGCCTGACCCTTTGATTATACCTGCCTCATAAGCAAGAGAATCGGCGTCAACTGCCACTATCCTATGTTTTTTTATATTTTCCATAATTATATTATACCATAAATTTTACGTATTTTATATAAAGTACATTAAAGTGTTGCCAAATACTTAAATGTTTCTTTTGCCGCGTCCATGTTCTTTGTGCTTGCTACTATGAAAATCTGAGGATTCGGCAGTTTTGTAAGCTCAACCACTTTTTCGGAACCGGAAAGCTCCAAACCGCACACTTCACTGTATTCGCCCGTTGCAACGCCGAGGTCATCCTTTTTTGCAAAAGTAACACCTTTACCGTTGAATGACTGTAATTCTTCTTGTGTAAACAAGTCCGAAAGTGCAAAGAAATTCTCGCCCTGTGCCGCAAGATTCGAGGAAACACCTGCATCACAAATAAGCAGTTCTATTTCGCTTGCAAACATGAATATGACCATCTGAAAGCCTATTCCGGGGTCATCAAGCGATGAACCGCTTACATTCATATCACCGTATTGCGGAAAAGCCGTTCTCATGTGGTCTGCAAACGCTTTAACATTTTCTTCGTAAACTCTGTATGCCGCAACTTCCACATAAAGCGAAGGCTTTTCTTCTTCTTTTTTACAAGCCGTAAAGAGCATGATCATGCATAAAATTATGACTAAAAATGATACTTTTTTCTTTAACATTTTTTTAATTCCTACTTTACAATTACTGCATTTTATATAATAGAACACTCGATTTTTTGTGTCAATAAAAAAGAAAGCAACATTTATTTTTGTTGCCTTCTCTTTACATTTTCGTTGAATTTAAATGGGATTATTCCTCATCCTCATCATCTTCTTCGATGTCTTGAATTATTGAAGTGTTGCAGTTGGGGCAAATAAGCTCCTCCATCTTTTCGCAAAGCTGATTGTCGAAATAAATCATCTCGCCGCAGCTGGGGCATTCTGCCTCAAAAAAATCGCATTCATCTTCTTCATCGTCGTCATCATCAAAAAGATATTCGTCGATATCGTCAAGCTCATCACAGATATCTTCCATGCAATCATCAAGCTCATCGATGCACTCGTCATGCTCTTCGATTATTTCTGCCATGTCCTCAAGAGTTTTAAGTATTGCCTTAAAAACCTTTTCGGTTGCTTCGTCAGCTATGGTAAGACCGTCCAAAAGACCCTGGATATATGCTACCTTTGATTTAATACCGCTCATATTATCTCTCCTTTTCTGTTATTTTAATTAAAAAGGGAAATTATACACGCTCCATGTATTCGCCTGTACGGGTGTCTACGCGGATTCTCTCACCCTCATTGATGAACAAAGGAACGTTGATTTTATAGCCTGTTTCCAAAACAGCGGGCTTTGTTGCACCTGTTGCTGTATCGCCCTTGAAGCCGGGCTCTGTTTCGGTTACCGTAAGCTCAACAAAGTTTGGAGCTTCAACCGAGAATGCCTTGCCCTTGTAGAAACGAATGTTTACATTATCGTTTTCAACGATGAAGTCTATAGCGTCTTCTACTTCGCTTGCATTAAGGGGAAGCTGTTCGAATGTTTCGCTGTCCATGAAGTAGTAAAGCTCGCCGTCGGAATAGAGATACTGCATTGACTTATTCTCGATATGTGCCTTAGGATACTTATCCGTGGGGCTGAATGTACGTTCAAGAACAGCACCTGTCATAACGTTTTTAAGTCTTGTACGAACGAATGCCGCACCCTTACCGGGCTTAACGTGCTGAAAGTCGGCAATGGACCATACCTGACCGTCTATTTCCACTGTTACGCCTTTTCTGAAATCGCCTGCCATGATCATAGTAAAATACCTCCCAAATGGGTTTATAATTATTATCTTAGATATTTTACCACAATATATATCAATTCAACAAGTACTAATCAAAAAAAGCATCATTCAGCTTTTTTATTGCTTTCTTTTCGAGCCTTGAAACGTATGACCTTGAAATGCCCAATATCTTTGCAACCTCTCTTTGAGGCATTGCATATCCGTCTTTCAGCCCGAATCTTAAAGTTATAACGGTATTTTCTTTTTCATTCAATACTTCGCTCATTACTTTTTTCAGCTTCATGCTCGCAATTGACAGTTCCGCTTTATTATGGGTTTCGTCCGCATCGGTGCCCAGGATGTCCGACAGTACCAGCTCGTTGCCCTCTTTGTCGCTTCCTATCGGGTCATTTATGCTTACTTCACTCAGCTGTTTTTTCTCTGCACGCAAGGACATGAGTATTTCATTTTCGATGCATCTTACCGCATATGTTGCAAGAGTGCTTCCTTTTTCTTTTTTGAATGTGGAAACCGCTTTTATAAGACCGACTGTTCCAATTGAAATAAGGTCATCCATATCACGTCTTTTTGAAGCGTATTTTTTGGCGATATGTGCAACAAGCCTTAAATTATGCTCAATCAGTGCCGCTCTTGCACTTGCATCACCGTCTTTGAGTTTCTCGATATACATTTCCTCCTCATGTTGTGATAACGGTTCGGGAAAAGCATTCTTGCTGCTCACATAGCCCGTATAAAAAAGAGCATCTCTTAAAAATGCAAAAACAAATTCAAACATAAAACGCACAACCTCCTGACTTAAGGTTATGCGTTTAAAAGTCGTCCATATGTGCTTTTAAAATTAAAATCTTTTTATTTCGCCTGCTATTTTCAGTATATCTCCGCTCTTTAAGCTCTCACTGCAACCGATGTACAACTCCTGCTTGGGATGCGGTGCACTTTCAACTTCATTACCCTCGGTATCACGAATCCATTCTACCTTAAAGGTACGACCGATATCCGAAGGAGAAAGTATTTCAAGAGTATCACCTTTAAAGAAACGGTTACGCTGGAAAATATGAGCTGTTTTTGTTTCGCTGTCGTAATCCTCAACCGTTGCACAAATACAAGCGTCCTGTATATAGCCTGCGTGCGATGTTTCCTGAAGAACATCTCCTTTTCTTCCAAACAGGAAGCCCGTTGTAAACGGTCTGTGGCTTGCTTTGCTGAGTTCATCAATTATGTATGTGGGCAGTTTTTTATCCTTACCCTCTTTTTCAAAGAAGTCAAGAGCCATTCTGTATGCATTCGTGACTGCGGCAACATATGAAATAGATTTCATACGGCCTTCGATTTTAAGCGAGCATACGCCTGCATCGATTATCTGCGGCAAGTATTCAATAAGCCGTAAATCACGGGAATTAAGTATGAATGTGCCGTTATTGTCTTCTTCTATGGTAAGATACTCGCCATTCTTGCCTTTTTCACGCATTTCATACTTCCAACGGCACGGCTGAACACATTCGCCCTTGTTGCTGTCCCTGCCGTCTATATAGTTGCTCAACAAACAACGTCCCGAATATGAAACACACATTGCACCGTGTACAAACATTTCAAGTTCAAGCTCAGACGGTATATTGTCCCTCATTCTCTTTATATCATCAAGAGAAAGCTCTCTTGCCAAAACGACACGTGTTATGCCCTGGTCATACCAAAAGGCCGCCGATTCACTGTTTAATGTGTTTGCCTGCGTGCTTAAATGAAGCGGCATATCCTTTAAAGTTCTTCTCAAAACTCTTATAACACCGGGATCATTTACGATAAGTCCGTCAGGGTTTGCCGCTTTTAAACTCTCAATAAGAAAAGGAAGCTCTTTTATATCGTTATCACGTGCAAAAGCATTTACCGTAACATATACTTTTTTATTCAGACTGTGTGCTGTCTTTACTGCCTCAATCAGTTCTTCATGTGTAAAATTGTCTGCAAAATTACGCAGGCTCATTGCAGTTGCACCGATATAAACAGCATCTGCACCGAACCTGAACGCCGCCTGTAATCTTTCAAAATTGCCGGCAGGCGAAAGCAATTCAACTTCGTTCATCATTCGAGGAAATCCTTAAGCTTCTTGCTTCTTGAGGGGTGACGGAGCTTACGAAGTGCGTTTGCTTCGATCTGACGTATTCTTTCACGGGTAACATTAAACTCTCTGCCTACTTCTTCAAGTGTGCGTGCCTTACCGTCATCAAGACCGAAACGAAGTCTTAATACCTTTTCTTCACGCGGAGTAAGCGTATCGAGAACTTCCATGAGCTGTTCCTTCAAAAGTGTAAATGCGGCGACCTCTGCAGGTGCGGGAGCATCCTCGTCGGGAATAAAATCGCCCAAGTGGCTGTCTTCTTCTTCGCCTATGGGAGTTTCAAGCGAAACAGGCTCCTGTGCAACCTTGATGATCTCACGGACCTTTTCTTCACTTATACCCATTTCTTCCGCTATTTCCTCAGGTCTCGGATCTCTGCCGTATTCCTGAAGAAGCTGGCGGTTAACACGGATAAGCTTATTTATGGTTTCAACCATATGAACAGGTATTCTTATTGTTCTTGCCTGATCTGCAATAGCTCTTGTTATGGCTTGTCTTATCCACCATGTTGCATATGTTGAGAACTTGTATCCCTTCTTGTAATCAAATTTTTCAACAGCCTTTATAAGACCTAAATTACCTTCCTGGATAAGATCTAAGAACAGCATTCCTCTGCCTACATAGCGTTTTGCGACAGAAACAACAAGTCTCAGGTTTGCTTCTGCAAGCTGATGCTTTGCTTCGGGATCTCCATCAGCCATACGCTGTGCTATTTCGATTTCCTCCTGTGCCGTAAGCAGCGGTACTTTACCTATTTCTTTAAGATACATACGAACAGGATCATCTATTGCAACGCCTTCTGTAGTCGAAGCAACATCTGCTATCTCTGCACTTATATCTTCAGGTACCTCTATCTCCTCAACGACATCGATATTCATCGTTTCAAAGCGTTCGTATATTTGCTCGATCTGTTCGGGGTCAAGCTCCATCTCATTGAATGTATCCATGACCTCTTTATATGTCAGGACACCGTTTGCTTTGCCGCGTTCGACCAGCATATCGATTCTGCTGTTCATTTTTAATTCTTTTGATTCCACTTTGTCCACCTCAAATATTATTGTATTAAAATTTTCAATATAAACCTTTATTTTAAACTCAGCAGCACCTTCAATGCTAAAACTGAGCTAATTTCTTCTTTAAGCTTTCAGCTTCTTTCATCTTTTCGGCAAAAGACGGCAGCTTGGGATCTGCATCGTTCATTATTTCCATTATTCGCTCTCTTATTGCATCTGCCTGCATTGTTTTAATACAATCATCAACAATATAATGAATTTCTCCTGCAAGCTCATCCGTAAGCTGCAATGCAGGGAGCAATTCTTCCGCCGTTTCCTTGCTCATTGAACTCAAAAGCATTGCCGCATCAACGGTTTCTTTAGCCGAATATTCC
The DNA here is from genome assembly GCA_045593465.1 of Clostridia bacterium. Lineage (GTDB taxonomy): Bacteria > Bacillota > Clostridia > Christensenellales > CAG-138 > RGIG3096. The sequence goes on along the minus strand of JAZNWT010000187.1, from coordinate 10,682 downwards.
ATTAAAAGTGCATCGGCAAAGGAAGAAAAAGCTTCTGTCTCAAACCGTATATCCGCTTCAGCCATTTTTTCCATTGCATACATTGCATTTTCTTTACCCGATGCCATGCAAGCTACAATCATGCGTTCAGCTTTCTTACGTCTTTCAACCGTATCGTCATCACGCTTCTCTCTGCGTGTTCCTCTTTTTATAAAAGTATCACTGCTTTTAGGCACCTTTGCCGCACCGCATTGCTCCATGACAGTTTGTCTTGAAAGCCCGGATTTGCGTGCTATGTGTGCAATGCATCTTTCTTTCTCGACAGGCTCTATGGTTGACACGTAAGCACAGGCTTTTTTTGCATAATCCTCTCTGCCTTCATCGGTTGTAAGGTCACAAGTACGTTCAATGCAAAGAAGCTTGTACGCACTGAGGCTTAAGGACTTGTCCTTTAAAGCTTCAAATGCATCCTTGCCGTTTTCCCTCACATACTCGTCGGGATCCTTGCCGTTCGGTATAACCATAACCCTGACTTCAAGCTCTTCTTTAGCCAAAATATCCAAGCCGCGAAGCATTGCATTTTGACCTGCCGCATCGCCGTCATAGCATATATAAACCCGCTTTACGTAACGTTTTATAAGCCTTGCCTGCTGCTGGGTGAGTGCCGTACCTAAACTTGCAACAGCGTTTTCTACTCCGTGCTTATACAGGCTTATTACGTCCATATAGCCTTCAACTATCAATATGTCACTCAACTGTTTTCCTTTTTGCATATTGATTGCATAAAGGTTGTTTCTTTTATTGAAAATCAGCGTATCGCCCGTATTCAAATACTTAGGCTCGCCTGCCCCCATAATACGTGCACCAAATGCTATCACTCTTGAATTCTGTGCTATTATAGGGAAAATTACTCTGTTTCTGTAAGTATCGTAGTAAGTGTTTTCTTTTTTGCCTTTTAAAACAAGCCCTGCGTCAATCATTTCGGACAGCGAATAGCCTTTTTCCGTTAAATAATTAGACAACGCATCCCACGAATCGGGAGCAAAGCCCAATCCAAACTTTTTAACCGTGCGAGCATCAAGACCTCGCTTTGCTAAATACTTTTTTGCTTCTGCTCCCATTTCCGAAAGCAAACATTCATGATAAAATTTAGCCGCTTCTTTACATACGGCATACAGCCGTTCTTTCTTGGCTCTTTCGTTTTTAAGCTTCTCATCGTCTATTTCATTAGGCAGTTCCATACCTGCACGCTGAGCCAAAAATTTAATTGCATCGGTGTACGGAAGCTTTTCCATCTCCATTACAAACTGCACAACCGAGCCGCCTGCATGACAGCCGAAGCAATAATAAAGCTGCTTATCACCGCTCACGGAAAAAGAAGGCGTTTTTTCATGATGGAAAGGACAGCAACCCCACATACGCCTGCCTTTTGCCGTTAATCGTACATATTCGGAAACAAGCGATACTATATCGTTGCGTGAAAGAAGCTCTGCCATCCACGCATCAGGAAACATGGGCATGAAACAAGAACTCCTTTCCTAAGTTTTATCCCGCATTAGTTTCGACGCAAGAGCCGCATTTTCCTGCAAACTCTCTAATAAAACCTTAAATTTTCAAAAAGACATAAATCCGGACGGTACAAACAAGCGTTCATAATCAAGCACTGCGTATCTGTCGGTCATACAGCCGATATAATCTGCAACTATGCGTTCCTTTCCGTCTTCTTCCATATTTTCAGAAAACTCCGACGGTACAGCATCTATATGTGCAAGATAATAAAAATACAGTTGCTCAAGTAAACGCTTGCTCTTTTCTTCCTCTCTGCGTGCTAACGGATTAAGATAAACACGTTCAAACATAAAGCTGCGAAGCTTGCTTAAAGCATCGCCCACTTCATCGCTCATCTTCACTTCATTTTTGAGGAGGGAGTTTTCAAGCACATCAACAATCATTGTATTTATGCGTTCACCGTGAGAGTCTCCCAGAATATTATTTAATTCTTTCGGTATATCCTCTTTTGTGATGACACCGGCTCTTATCGCATCGTCGATATCGTGGTTAACATAGGCAATCCTGTCTGATAAGCTTACAACAACGCCTTCCAAAGTACAGGGATTTCCCGACATTTTATGATTGAGTATGCCGTCCCTTACTTCATAAGTGAGGTTAAGCCCTTTTCCCTCATTTTCAAGCTTCTCAACCATTCGAAGGCTCTGCTTGTTATGTTCAAAGCCACCGGGAACAAGTTCATTCAGTACCGCTTCTCCCATATGCCCAAAAGGAGTATGCCCAAGGTCATGACCTAAAGCAATAGCTTCTGTCAAATCCTCGTTCAATCTAAGTCCTCTTGCAATAGTACGTGCTATCTGACTAACCTCCAAAGTGTGGGTAAGCCTTGTCCTGTAATGATCTCCCATAGGGAGCAAGAACACTTGAGTTTTATGTTTTAATCTTCTGAATGATTTGGAATGAATTATTCTGTCCCTGTCACGCATATACTCTGTGCGTATGGGACAAGGCTTAACAGGCTCTTTCCTGCCCTTACTGTTGCATGAAAGCGAAGCATACGGAGAAAGCGTTTCTTTCTCCTGTTTCTCCACAAATTCTCTGTAATCCTGCTTTTTCAAAGCTTCCTCCAAGTAATTACGCATAAAATACCTAATTCAATATTAAATATTCAACAAAAAAATTAAATTTCCTTGTTTTTGTGCAAAGAAAAATCAGAAACACTTTTATGTTTCTGATTATTGCCTGCATTATCATCTGAAAAATGCATTGTTATCTATTGTTTTGTAATACTCTCGGCTTCCCCATGATTTTCCTGCGGAAGCAGTTCTAAAGAACACCACATCTGAAGGAAGTGGATTATCCCCTCCGTTAAATACAGCTTCCACAGCATCGACTATCGCCGAAGAAGGCTTTTGCGACCTTAAATTTTCCTCATTTCTCGCAACCGTAAACTGATTTTTTTGGAATATTACACCCTCCACGGTATTCGGGAAAGCTGAACTGTTGATCCTGTTTAAAATAACGCCTGCTATTGCCTTAAATCCTGCAGTCGTTCCTCCTTTACCCTCAAGATAAACAACCTGTGCAACAAGATATATATCGCTGTCCGAATACTTGCTCGATGAGGGCTTTTCAGTAGGTTTCGGAGTTGTCGTCGGCTTAGTAGTTGGTTTTACTGTCGGTGTAGGCGTTGGCATACTACCTTTTTCAACAAATTCTTTAAGCATGAAACCCGTATAAGAATCTATCTTTACTCTATACCACTCACCGCACACACCATTTATTTTAAGCGTGTCGCCTCGCTCGTACTCGGCTATTATTTTATATCCTGTTCCCGGTCCCTTGCGTAAGTTAACGCTTCCTGCATTTACATAGCCCTTTACCGAATCCATAGCTTCAACCGTATATTCAGGTGTTGGCTTTGGCGTACTTGTGGGCTTTGGAGTATTTGTTTTTACAGGTGAAGCTGTAACTTTCGGCATCATCGAATTTCCGGGCGTATTTTTCACTTGTGCGGTTATGTCGGCCGTTTGCATAGCTTCCACAGTATTCAATGCAACATTCAAAGGCTCAATTGTTTCGGATAAAACATTTATTTGAGGCGTTTCACAAATTGTAACAAGACTCTGTTCATTGCCCACATCTATTTTTTGTGAGTCAACCGCAGCACAAGCACTCAAAACGCACATCATTGCTATTGATACTGTTATACAAAACTTTTTAAACATTACAGAATATATTTTTTAAGATCCTCTCCCTCGAAATCTTCGGATAAATGCTCGGCAACATATTTTTCATCCACCGTTACTTTTACCAAGGGATGATCACCGCCTGCATTAAACGAAACATCATCGAGTAAATTTTCTATTATTGTGTGCAGTCTTCTTGCACCTATATTTTCTGTAGTATCATTTGCATTGGCAGCACAGCGTGCTATTGCTTCAAGTGCATCTTCCGTAAACACAAGCTCCACATTATCCGTCATCAAAAGTGCCTGATACTGCTTCGTTATTGCGTGCTCGGGCTGTGTAAGTATCTTCACAAAATCATCTTTTGTAAGTGCATCAAGCTTTACACGTATAGGGAATCTGCCCTGAAGTTCGGGAATCAAATCGGATACCTTTGAAACATGGAATGCACCCGCTGCAATAAAAAGCATATAATCCGTCTTTACAGGGCCGTATTTCGTATTTACGGTGCTTCCCTCCACTATGGGCAAAATATCACGCTGTACGCCCTCACGCGACACATCGATACCGTTACCCTTATTGCTTGCAGAAGCTATTTTATCTATCTCGTCGATAAATATAATACCGTCCTGTTCGGCTTTTTCTATTGCTTCACGGATAACATCATCCATATCGATTAGCTTTTCCGTTTCCTGCTGAACAAGTATTCTTCTTGCTTCGGTCACATTTACTTTTCTCTTTTTGGTTTTCTTGGGGATAAGACCGCCCATCATTTCATTAAGGTTGATATCTATACCCATTGCTATCATGGTATCGCCGCCCATTGAGCTTTCTTCAACCTCAACTTCCACCATTTCATTTTCAAGCTCGCCGTTTCTGAGTTTTGAAGCGATATCCTCACGCTTATTTTCGTTTTCTTGCTTTTTCTCCTCGGAAACTTCCTCTGTTTTAGGCGTTTGCCCTGCTGTTAAAAGCATCTGGAAAGGATTCATCTGTGCGGTTGCTTTTGCCGCATTTTTATCCTTCATCAAAAGGCTTATAAGCCTTTGTTCCGCCGCTGCTTCCGCCGCAAACCTAACGGTATTTGCACGTTTTTCCTTGCAAATTCGAATAGAAGCTTCTACAAGGTCACGTACCATTGAATCAACGTCCCTGCCGACATAACCGACCTCTGTAAATTTGGTTGCCTCAACCTTGATAAGAGGTGCGTCTACAAGCTTTGCAAGCCTTCTTGCAATCTCTGTTTTACCAACGCCCGTAGGTCCTATCATTATTATGTTTTTGGGTGTTATCTCGTCACGAAGCTCTTTGGGCAGTCTTGCTCTTCTGTATCTGTTGCGAAGTGCTATTGCAACTTCTCTTTTTGCCTTATCCTGACCAACTATATATCTGTCGAGCTGTTCGACTATTTCTCTCGGAGTAAGCATAATTACACCTCCATTACCGTTATATTGCCGTTTGTGAAGACGCAGATATCAGCCGCTATCATTATTGACTTTTCTGCTATTTCCTTTGCAGACAGTTCCGTATTATTGATAAGGGCCTTTGCTGCTGCCATTGCATACATTCCGCCGCTGCCTATTGCCGCAATTCCGTCATCCGGGTCTATAACCTCACCCGTACCCGAAACTATCAAAAGGTCTTCTTTATCGGCTACTATCAAAAGTGCTTCAAGTTTTCTAAGTGCTTTATCGCTTCTCCAATCTTGTGCAAGCGATACAGCGGCACGCCTTAAGCTTCCGCTGTATTGCGTGAGCTTTGTTTCGAAACGCTCACACAGCGAAAAGGCATCTGCAACCGAACCGGCAAAACCTACGACTACTTTATCGTTATAAAGCCTGCGGACTTTTTTTGCAGTGCTTTTCATTATTGTTCTTTCGCCCATAGTAACCTGACCGTCGCCTGCTATCGCAGTACAACCGTCTTTTTTAACTGCAACTATTGTTGTTCCCATCAATGACATTATAAAATACCTCTGTTACTTTTCTGTATTATATCCATGACTAAAGCTTGACCTATATGTTTATTTTATGTTAAACAAGCCGTGGGTATATCAGATATTATCTTTTATTTCATCGATTTTTGCAAGTGCACGCATTGCTATCATACTGTAGCGTTCCTGCTTATTTCGCGGAGAATTTTGCAATTTTGCCATAATTCCAAAATTTATGTTCATGGGCTGGAAGTCATGTCCTGCGTAATTTGCAACATAATTTCCGAGTGCACCTATTGCAGTTTCGTAAGTGAAGCTGATTTTTTCTTTCCCCAAAAGTTTTCTTGCAAGACTCATGCCTGCCACAAATCCGCTTGCAATACTTTCGATATATCCCTCAACGCCCGTTATCTGTCCTGCAAAATAAAGGGCATCCGCATTCTTTACCGAAAAATCCGTATCCAGTTTTCCGGGTGAATTTATATATGTATTTCTGTGCATAACTCCGTATCTTACAAATTCTGCATTTTCAAGCCCCGGTATCATTGAAAATACACGTTTTTGTTCTCCGAATTTCAGATTCGTCTGAAAACCCACTATGTTATACAAGACAGCATCTTTATCGTCCTGTCTTAACTGAACTACTGCAAACGGACGCTTATTCGTTCTTTCATCAATAAGTCCTACAGGCTTTAAAGGGCCGTAAGCAAGCGTCATTTCACCACGCTTTGCCATTACCTCAACAGGCATACAGCCTTCGAACACCTTAAACGCTTCTTTTTCAAAACCGTGCAATTCAGCCGTTTGTGCACCTATAAGTTCCCTTACAAACGCAAAATATTCATCTCTGTCCATCGGGCAGTTGAGATAATCGCTTCCCCGCTCATATCTTGATGCCGCAAACACCTTATCCATGTTCAGGGATTCACGGGTAACAAGCGGTGCCGCCGCATCAAAAAAGTGCAAACCTTCACCTAATTTTGTTTCAATATCCTTAAGTAATTCTCCGTCGGTCAAGGGGCCTGTTGCTATTATGCATGGGCAGGAAGGAATCTCTTTTATTTCCTCGTGAATTACATTTATATTCGGCTCATCCGCTATACGCTTTGTAACCAATTCACTAAAACCGTCACGGTCAACTGCCAAAGCTCCGCCTGCCGGTATACGTGTTGCATCGGCACACTCCATTACCAAAGAACCGAGTCTTCTCAATTCCTCTTTTAAAAGCCCTGCACCGTTTTGTATTCTGTCACTTCTAAGTGAGTTTGAACATACAAGTTCGCAGAGCATATCAGATTTATGAGCAGGCGATTTTCTTTCGGGCTTCATTTCGTACAAGTCCACTAAAATACCGCGTTTCGCAAGCTGAAACGCGGCTTCACATCCCGACAAGCCTGCACCTATTACGAGTGCTTTTGTCTTCATTCTTCCTTATCCTCGTTTGACTTTTTATTAGCACGAATAACAGTTGCACAGTCCTTATCTGCACAAACCGTATATCCTCCGTGCTGTCCCATTTTCTGTACCATCAAGCCGCCGCACTTAGGGCATTTTTCCCTTGCGGGCTTATCCCATGATACAAAATCACATTCGGGGTATTTTTCACAGCCGTAAAACGGCTTGCCACGCTTTGATTTACGTTTTATTATTTCACTGCCGCAAATCGGACACGGAACTCCCTGCTTTTCAACTATCGGTTTTGTATTCCTGCAGTTAGGGAAATTGGGGCAAGCTAAAAATCTGCCGAAACGGCTGGTCTTGTAAACCATCATTGCACCGCACTTATCGCACGGAATATCCGATACTTCATCAGGTATTACAACTTTTTCAATACTCTCGCTTGCTTTCTCTATCTGACTCTTAAACGGTGTATAGAAATCACCGATTACATCATGCCATTCTTCCTTACCGTCTTTTATGAGATCAAGCTTCTCTTCCATATCCGCAGTAAATGTAACATCAACTATGGATTGGAAATTCTCCTTCATGATCTGTGTTACCACAAAACCCAGCTCTGTAGGCAGAAGCAATTTTTTTTCACGACGCACATATCCACGCTCTATAATAGTGGAAATAGTAGGCGAATATGTACTCGGTCTGCCTATACCCATTTTTTCCAATGTCTTAACAAGAGAAGCTTCCGTGTAACGCGGTGGCGGCTGTGTGAATTTCTGCTCGCTTTCTATACTGTTTTGCTCAAGTATATCATCAACAGCCAATTCAGGAAGCATAACATCTTTTTCTGTTACATCGTCCTTACCCTCTGTATATATCTTTGTAAAGCCGTCAAAAAGCGTTCTTGTGCCGTTTGCACGGAACAAACAGCCGTTTGCGTCAAACGTAACAGTATTTGTTTCAAGCTGTGCATCGCTCATCTGACTTGCCAAAAAACGCTCGTAAATAAGCTTGTAAAGCTTGTATTGATTTGCATTCAAGGAACTCTTTACGTCCTGAGGTGTCAATGCAATATTGGTGGGACGTATTGCTTCGTGTGCATCCTGTGCACCGCTTCTGCCTTTATAAATGTTAGGCGTTGCAGGAATATATTCTTTTCCGTATTGTTCTTCGATATAAGAAAGTGCAGCCTTTTGAGCTTCGTCCGAAATTCTTACAGAGTCTGTACGGATATAGCTTATAAGTCCCATTGTGCCGCTTCCCTGAATATCCACACCCTCATAAAGTTGCTGTGCAATAAGCATTGTAAGCTTTGTTGTAAAGCTTAACTTTCTTGAAGCTTCCTGTTGCAAGCTGCTTGTAGTGAACGGTGCGGGAGCATGCTGTGATTTCCTTGCTATTTTCAAATCAGCAACTTTAAAAGCAGAGTCGCCTACTTTTTTCAATACTGCATTTGCCTCATTCTCGCTTTTTATATCTATTTTTCCGTTTTTATCACCGTAATACTTTGCTTCGATAAGCTTTTTCGCATTCTTTGCTTTCAAACTTGCTGTTATTGTCCAATACTCTTCGGGAACAAATGCGTTTATTTCATCTTCCCTGTCGCAAATTATACGTGTGGCAACCGACTGAACACGGCCGGCTGAAAGTCCTTTTCTTACCTTCGCCCATAAAATAGGACTTATTTTATAGCCAACAAGTCTGTCCAGCACTCGTCTTGCCTGCTGTGCATTAACAAGATCCATATTTATTTTTCTCGGTACTTTTATTGCCTTTTTTACGGTATTTGAAGTAATCTCATTAAACTCGACTCTGAAAATGGATTTATCGTCAAGCTTCAATATTTGTGACAGATGCCATGATATTGCCTCACCCTCCATATCAGGGTCAGTAGCAAGAAAAACTTTTTTTGCAACCTTTGCTTCTTTTCTTATTTTTTCAAGAACATCGCCTCTGCCGCGAAGTGTTATATACTTGGGCTCAAAATTTTCTTCGACATTTACTCCAAGCTGACTTTTGGGAAGATCTCTCACATGTCCGTTTGAAGCTATTACTTTATACTTGGAACCCAAGAATTTGCCTATTGTTTTTGCTTTAGCCGGTGACTCAACTATAACAAGCATATCTGACATTATTCTATCACCATTGCCTTTCGTCTTCTATAATATCAATTTCGGGCATTATTTCGTATATCCTGCCCGGCAACTGCTTAATTATTCCCGAAAACTCCAAATCTGTCAAGACAGAATTAAGTTTTAACGGTTCATACTTTGTCATTACCGCCAATTCATCAAAGCTTCTTTGGCTCACTTGCAGAATTTTTAAAATGAGTAATTCCTCTATTGAATGCTCATTTTCATGTATGCTTATTCTTTGATTTTTAATGACGGCATTTGTTATTCCGTATTCGCACAGTATGTCATTCACGTCAAATACAGCTTTTGCACAGCCCTCACGTATCATGGAATTTGAGCCCTTGCAAAGCACCTCATTTATTCTGCCCGGTACTGCAAAAACATCCCTGCCCTGTTCCAAAGCTCTGCTGACGGTTATTGACGTTCCGCTCTTTTCCCTTGCTTCAATAACAAGCACGCCCTTTGATAAGCCGCTTATTATTCTGTTTCTGTACGGAAAATGCCACTTTTCAGGCTTTGTTGCAGGCAACCACTCGGAAATGACGGCACCTCTTTCGACTATCTCATGATACAGTTTTTCATTACTGCGAGGATAAATATTATCAACACCGCCTCCAAGCACTACCACCGTCGGATAATCGCAGTTTACAGACAGTGCCGCTTTTGATGCAAAGCTGTCTATCCCCATTGCCATGCCGGATATTATACAGGCACCGTTTTCACATAACTGCCTTGATAAACTCTCGGCAACACTTTGTGCATATAAACTATGCTTTCTTGAGCCTATCACAGCTATAGGAAGCGGTACATCCGCTTTAAGTTCACCTTTATAGTAAAGCACAAAAGGCGGATCATCTATATTTGCAAGCAAATAAGGATAATTTTCAGAACCGAGTGTAACGGTTTTTATTTTTTGTTTATGCAGATATTCCATGCATTTGTCTATATACGCTTCGTTTGCGGATTCTTTTATTTTTTTCGCAAACTTTTGACCGGCAGCTCTTTCAATATCAGCATCGCTTGATGACCGAAAAATATCCTCCGCACATCCAAATAAACGCAGTAATTTATTTTGTGCATTATAATCGGCTTTTACGGCAAAATTAAGCCACAATCTGTATCTTTCTTCACGTGTCAATATCCATTACCCCAATACTTACTGTCCATACTTCTGTATTGAACAGCCTCTTTTATATGCTTTGAAAGTATTTCTTTGCTTCCTTCAATGTCCGCTATGGTTCTTGCAACTTTTAAAGTTCTTATATAAGCTCTTGCACTCAAATTGTATACTTCAACCGCTTTTTTCATAAGCGAAGCCGATTCCTTGTCGAGCTTGCAGTATTTTTTTATAAGCTTGTTGTTCATCTCGGAATTTGTACGTATTCCGTCGGTCTTAAAGCGTTCAAGCTGTATTTGCCGTGCCGCCTGCACTCTTTTCCTGATTTCCTTTGAGGATTCAGCTTCTTCATTGCTTGTTATCTCATCATAACCCACTTCGGTCATTTCAACATGTAAGTCTATTCTGTCAAGCAAAGGACCGCT
>JAZNWT010000186.1:0-10511 GCA_045593465.1 Clostridia bacterium | reverse complement strand
CAAGCAAAAAAGGTGCATCAGGCAATGAAAAACGTGTTATACGCTCTCGTCAGCTTGTTGATGGGAGCGTAGAGCTTGTATACTCGGTTTTTCAAACAGTGCCTAAAAATACCGAAAACGGAGAGGAATGAGTATTGAAATGAACATTATGCGTAAATTTACCGATGCACAATTGAGCGAAAAAGGTCTTTCTCCTTATATGCCCAAGCACGTTGCTATAATAATGGACGGAAACGGCAGATGGGCAAAAGAGAGAGGAATGATACGCACAAAAGGTCACAGAGCCGGAATAGAACGCATGCGTGAAATTATAAGACATTCCTCCGACCTTGGTATAGAAGCACTTTCTCTTTACGCTTTTTCAACGGAAAATTGGAAGCGTCCGAAATTTGAGGTATCGGCACTTTCAAAACTGTTTTTAGAGTATTTTACAAAGGAAATAGATGAGCTTCATGCAAACAATGTAAAAATGATCGCTTTGGGCGATACAACAAAGTTTATTCCGGAAGTTCATGCGGCAATATTACGCGGTACTGAAAGAACAAAAAACAATACGGGTTTGAAGCTTAATGTTGCACTTAATTACGGTAGCCGTGAGGAAATAACTACGGCGGTTAAAAGCATAGCGAAGGACATTGAACAGGGAAAACTCCAATCAGAGGATATAAGCGAAGAACTTATAAGTAATAGATTATATACAGCTTCGCTTCCCGATGTAGATCTATTGATACGCCCCGGCGGCGAAAAAAGGCTGTCAAATTTCCTGCTTATGCAGTGTGCATATGCAGAGTTCGTGTTTACCGATGATTATTGGCCTGATTTTACTAATGAAAAATATGAGGAAGCAATAAAAGAGTTCCAAAGAAGAACTCGCAGATACGGAGGACTCAAATAAAATGCTTACGAGAATACTTGTTGGAGTAGTACTTGCGGTGTTCTTTTTGGTATTGCTCTGGTTTGGAGGAACATTCCAAACAGCAATAATATCTCTTGCAACGCTCATAAGCGTTTGGGAGATGTGCCGTGTCTTTGCGGCAAAAAAGGTTAAGGTGTTTTCTATACCTGCATATGCATTTGCCGCTTGCTATGTATTTATGTATGAATATTTCCAAACATCGGGGCTTGTGACATTGATGCTTGCTTGCGTCATAGTTACCTTGCTTGAAAGTGTTTTCAATTCCAAAAGAACGGAAGCTGAATGCTATTATGCACTTTCAATGTACTGTTACCCGATTTTATTCTATATAATGCTTATGATTGTGGCTTCCATACACAGCCATGAGGTAAGCCGTGTTGCTTTGCTTTTAGTATTTGCGGCACCTTTGGTAGGCGATACCTTTGCTTACTTTGTGGGTACTTTGCTCGGCAAGCATAAGCTGTGCCCGAATATAAGCCCGAAAAAGACGGTTGAGGGCAGTATCGGAGGATTATTGGGCTCACTTGCAGGCGGAATGCTTGTGTATTATGCACAGTCGCTTTGGGGCTTGAATATACCTTTTTGGCATCTTTTGATAGTTTCACTTTGTTGCGGTGTTTTAGGTCAGCTTGGTGACCTTTACGCTTCAAAAATAAAGCGTTGGGCAGGAGTAAAGGATTACGGAAACTTGTTCCCCGGTCACGGCGGTGTTATGGACAGAGTTGACAGTGCACTTATGTGTGCACCTGTTGTTCTGATATATTTCTATATAATGTTCGGAGCATAAATAAGACATGAAAAATATAGTTGTTTTGGGCAGTACGGGTTCAATAGGCAAACAAACGCTTGATGTTGTACGAAGTGCTCCCGATGAATTTAATGTAATTGCATTGAGTGCAAGCAATAATGCAAAGCTTTTATGCGAGCAGGCGGCGGAGTTTTCACCTGAGCTTGTATGCTTGAAAAACGAAGATGTTTCCATGCCGTATTGCGATGCAAAAGTTTTAAGAGGCGAAAACTCCGCATCGGTTGCGGCGGCAATGGAAAAAGCCGATATTATTGTAAACGGTATAAGCGGATTCGACGGTATGCTTCCGCTTATTTGTGCTTTGAAAGCGGGAAAAAAGGTGGCACTTGCAAACAAGGAAAGCGTTGTTTGCGGACATATACTTACAGATGAGGCATTAAAAAACGAGGGAGCGGAAATACTTCCCGTAGACAGCGAGCAGTCGGCACTTTTTCAATGCTTAAAATCAGGCGAAAAGAAAGAAGTTGCAAGGTTGATTCTAACCGCCTCGGGCGGCCCTTTCAGGGAATATTCAAAAGAAGCACTTGAAAATGTTACTGTATCTGATGCACTTGCTCATCCCACATGGAATATGGGCAGGAAAATAACTATAGATTCAGCAAGCCTTTTCAATAAAGGGCTTGAGATAATGGAAGCAAGCTATCTTTTCAATATTGAGGGCGAGAAAATAGACGTGCTTATACATCCGCAGTCAATAGTTCATTCAATGGTGGAGTTTTGTGACGGAAGCAATATAGCACAGCTTTCAAAACCCGATATGAGGCTTGCAATACAGTATGCGATGACCTATCCTGAGCGTAAAAACAGTGAGTTTGGAAAGCTGAAGCTTGAACAAGTCTGCAATCTATCTTTTTATGCACCCGATAATGATAAATTCCCTGCACTGTTGCTTGCATATGAAGCACTTAAGGACGGAAAGACGCTTCCCGTTGCATACAATGCGGCAAATGAAGCGGCGGTAGATGCTTTTATAAAGGGCGAACTTAAATTTACAAAAATAGCTTCAGTGGTTGAAAAAACAATGGAAAAGACGGAAAACTGTGACATAAACTGTGTAGAGGATATATTGGACATAGATGCTATCTCAAGAAGAAAAGCGTGTGAAATAATGAAAGGAATGATTATTTGAGTACGGTATTGTCTGTTTTGGCGGCATTTTTGGTGCTGACCGTATTCGTTTTTGTGCATGAGCTTGGGCATTATGCCGTGGGCAGACTTTTGGGGTTCAAAATTTTGGAGTTTTCCATAGGTATGGGCCCTAAATTACTGAAAAAAGAAAAGAACGGCATACTTTACTCAATACGTGCATTCCCCATAGGCGGAATGTGCCGTTTCTATGGCGAAGATGAAGAAGCAAGCGATGCGATGTCGTTTAATTCCCATAATGTTTTCAAACGTATGGCTGTTGTGGCGGCAGGTCCCATAATGAATATTATATTTGCATTTTTGCTTGCAATCGCGGCACTTTCGGTATACGGAGATTTTTATTATATGCCCGTAGTAATGGAGCTTGCAGAGGGTGAAAGCCCTGCAAGAGAAGCAGGAATGCAGTCGGGTGATGTAATATTGGGTGCTGACGGTTTGCGGATTTCCTATTACACGGATTTTTCAAAAGTAATTGACAATGCCGACGGTGAGAGCTCAAACTTTACCGTACTGCGTGACGGTGAGGAAGTAACTCTTACCGTTAAGGGAATGTATGATGAAGAAAAAGACGCAAATTATATGGGAATATTGTATTATCCGTACGGTGCGGTTGAAAGACAGAAATTCACGTTTTTTGAGGCAATAGGCAATTCTTTTAATTATGTGGTGTCAATAATCGGTGAAATGTTCAAATTCTTGGGCAGTATGTTTACAAAGGGCATACAGGAGGGTGACATAGGTGGCCCTGTTGCGGTAATAAACATATTGGGGCAAGCTGTCCGAGCAGGCTTTGAAACTGTTTTAAGAATGGGAATTTTAATCAGTGTGAATTTGGGTATTATGAACATACTTCCCATTCCTGCACTTGACGGCGGCAGACTTGTGTTTTTGATTATTGAAGCAATAAGACGCAAGCCCATATCTGCTGAAAAAGAAGGTATGGTTCATTTTGTCGGTCTTATGCTTTTGTTCGGTTTGATAATTTTCCTGTCTGTTAAGGACGTAATGGGATTATTCGGAGGATAAAATGAGCAGTAAATTACAGGTAAAGGTTGGCGGAAAACTCATCGGAGGCGGTGCAACTGTTACAATACAGTCAATGACAAATACCGAAACATGGGATGTTGAGGCAACCGTAGCTCAAATAAAGAGCCTTGAAAACGCCGGGTGTGATATTGTGCGTTCTTCCGTGTATGATAAGGAATGTGCAAAGGCAATAAGCAAAATAAAGCAAAGAATAAGTATTCCGTTGGTTGCGGATGTGCATTTTGATTACAGACTTGCAATTGCCGCCATTGAAAACGGAGCCGATAAAATACGTTTTAATCCCGGTAATATCGGTTCAAAAGAAAATGTACGTGAGCTTGTAGCATGTGCAAAAATGCATAATGCACCTGTAAGAATAGGCGTAAATTCGGGCAGTGTCGAAAAAGAAATGCTTCAAAAATACGGCGGACCTACGCCCCAAGCAATGGTTGAAAGCGTTTTGAAGCACGTTAAAATACTTGAAGAAGAACAGTATACGGATATTGTTCTCTCTGTTAAGGCATCAAATGTTCCCGATACGGTTGAAGCGTACAGAATACTTAGTAAAATAACCGACTATCCGCTTCATATCGGTGTTACAGAAGCAGGAAGTGACAGTGAGGGGCTTGTTAAGTCTGCAATGGGAATAGGTGCACTTTTGCTTGACGGAATAGGTGATACGCTTCGTGTTTCGCTTACGGGCGATGTTGTGCAGGAGGTTAATGCCGCAAAGCTGATACTGCGTGCGGCAGGTCTTTTGAAAACAGGCGTTGAGGTGGTAAGCTGTCCCACCTGCGGAAGATGCAAGGTTGATTTAAGCAGTGTTGTAGCCCGTGCAAAAAAAGAGCTTGTATGTGAGGATAAATATTTTAAAGCCGCGATAATGGGCTGTGTTGTAAACGGACCCGGTGAGGCAAGAGAAGCAGATATAGGAATCGCTTTTGCTCCCGACGGTGCTGTTATGTTCAAAAAAGGTGAACGAGTGTTTTCGGGAAAAGCGAATGTTGTCACGGAAGAATTTTTTACACAGGCGAAACGGATGATAAACGATGAACGGTAATGAGTTGATTCCCCAAAAATACAATAAATTCATAGAGATAAAATCCGTAAAGCTCATAAAAAGCGAGGAGCTTTTGACGGTTAATTTGAGTTCGTCAAAGCTTCTGAAAATTAGTGAGATTGAAGAGATAAAATCTGAGTTTTCAAATCTTTTGGGCGGCGTTAAAGTAAAGGTTCTGATAGATTTTTCAGAACCCATCGATGCTGCAAAAAAGGATGGAACTTTATTTGAGTATATTGCAGATGTTTGGGCTGTGATTTCTCCCGTACTCAAGCATGCTTTAAACAGTGCGGTGTTTGAGTATGACGAAAACTCGGATATAGTTTTAAGAATGCCCCAAAAGCAGGCGGCAATAGCACTCGGTGGAGACGGCGTTAAGCAGATCAACCGTTTTTTTGAAGAAGAGCTTAATTGCGATATGAGAATAAAAGTTAAGGCTGACGATACGGTGGAAGAAGCGTATGTTGATCCTAAACTTTTGGAAGTTGAAATGCCCACATCGTCAAAAAAGAAAGCCACAAAATCTTCGGCAACAAAGGATAAACCGTATACCGAAGTTGTTTACGGCAGTGGCATGTCAAGGCTGAATATTACGCCGATGAATCAGATTAGCGAGGAAATGGGCACTGTTGCCGTAAAAGGCTATATATTCGATATGGAAGTTAAAGATCGTAAGGCAAATGAGCGAAATGCCGGCGGCTTTATTGTTGTCATATATGTAAGTGATAATACAAATACACTCGCAGCAAAACTGTTTCTCAATAAAACCGAATCAAAAATAATAGAACGTTTTGAAGCATTGAAAAAATCAAAAGAACACATAATAGTGCACGGCAGATACGAGCATGACGATTTTATGCACGAGTACTGCATATTTGCAAAGAACATAATGGTAAGCGAGGCTGTTAAGCGTGAGGATAAAGGTGAAGAAGGGAAAAAACGTGTTGAGCTTCATCTTCATACCCAAATGTCAACAATGGACGCACTTGTAAGTGTTAAGGACGCAATAAATACTGCTGAACGGTGGGGACATAAGGCAATAGCCATAACCGATCACGGCGTTGTGCAGGCTTTTCCTGCGGCAATAAAAGCGGCAAAGGGCAAAAACATAAAAGTGCTTATGGGCGTTGAGGGCTACCTTTTACCCGATAGCGAAATAATAAGCATGGAGGGCGATTTCACAACCGTTGAAATGGTGTCTGCAATGGAGGGTAGGCGTGAATGCGTATATGCGTTTGCGGCAAAAAAGACATATGCAGACGGCAGGACGGAATATTTGAACATAGCGGTGGACCCCGGCGTACCCATGCCTAAAGATTTGCAGAAAGAAACGGCCATGAACGGTATACCACAGGATGCTGTAACGCTTCGTGACGGTATAATATCGCTTTTTGATTTTATCGGTGATACAATCCCCGTTGTATTCGATGTTGAAACAATGAAAAAGCTTACGGATATAGCTTCAAAATTCGGGATCACACCGAACAGTGAGTGTATAAGCGTAGGTATGCTGTCTCATTATCTTAACAGGCTCGTAAAGAGTGTGACACTTAAAAATATGTGTGAGGCGTTTGATGTTGAGATAAAAACACTTTCTGCTCCGGATAAGACGGAAGCCTTGGATATGCTTAAAAACGTGATTACAGGTCAAATGCGTACAAAAGGCATAAATACGCTTCCGCTTGTTGATTGCGTTCCTAAAGAAAAGGTAAAAGGACAACGCAGTAACTTCCACATAATACTCATTGCAAAGAATCATGAAGGACTTTTAAATCTTTACAGGCTTGTTTCGTACGCACACCTTGAACACTTTAAAAAGGTACCGCAGATACCGAGAAGCCTATTGATGATGCACAGAGAGGGGCTTATAGTCGGTTCGGCGTGCGAAAGCGGCGAGCTGTTCCGTGCAATACTTGCAAATAAGAGTGAAGCTGAGATAATGCGTATTGCGGACGGATACGATTACATGGAAATACAGCCCATTGGCAATAATGAATTCTTGCTGAGGAACGGGCTTGTTGAAAATGAAGAGGGACTTCGTGACTTAAACCGAAAAGTCGCAGATATAGCAAAAAAACAGGGTAAAATGGTGGTGGCAACGGGAGACGTGCATTTTCTTAATCCCGAAGATGCAATATACAGAAAAATACTCATGCACGCCCGTGATTTTAAGGATGCCGAACAGCAAGCACCGCTTTATTTTAAAACAACGGACGAAATGCTTGAAGAGTTCTCATACTTAGGTGAAGAGGAAGCCTTTGATGCGGTTGTAAGAAATCCAAATCTAATTGCTGATATGTGCGAATCGATGCCGGCATTCCTTTCGGGGAAAAAAACATATGCACCCACCATAGATGGTGCGGAAGAAGAATTGAAAAATATGGCGGTAAACCGTGCACATGAAATTTACGGTGACGAGTTGCCCGATGTTGTTCAAAAACGTCTCGATAAAGAGCTTAATTCAATAATCGGCAACGGCTATGCTTCGTTGTATCTCATGGCACAGCGTCTGGTTCATAAATCGCTTTCCGATGGCTATCTTGTTGGCTCACGAGGCAGTGTAGGCTCATCGTTTGTTGCTACAATGGCAGGTATAACGGAGGTGAATCCGCTTCAGCCGCATTACGTTTGCCCTAACTGCAAATTCAGCGATTTTGATGTTGACAGAACTCAGTATGCCTGCGGAATAGATATGCCAAAGCGTGACTGCCCAAATTGCGGCACAGAGCTTAAGCGTGACGGCTATGAAATACCGTTTGAGGTTTTCCTTGGCTTTAACGGTGACAAGACTCCGGATATAGATTTGAACTTTTCGGGCGAATATCAGCCCGTTGCACATAAATATACTGAAGAAATGTTTGGTGAAGGCTATGCTTTCCGTGCAGGCACGATATCGGGCATAAAGGATAAGACTGTTTTCGGCTATGTAAAGTCATACATGGACGATAACTCGATAAATGCATCAAGAGCGGAAATGAACAGGCTTGTTCAGGGGTGTACGGGTGTTAAGCGTACTACGGGACAGCACCCGGGCGGTATAGTCATCGTGCCTAAGGAAAACGACATAGTGGAGTTTACGCCGATACAGTATCCTGCAGATAAAACCGATGCTAACACAATAACAACGCACTTCGACTTCCATGCACTTGACGACAGGCTTGTAAAGCTTGATATACTCGGACACGACGATCCCACTGTTTTGCGTATGCTTCAGGACTTAACGGGCTTTGACCCGAAAAATGTACCGCAGGACGATCCCGAAACAATGAAGCTGTTTTCCGCAACCGATTCATTGGGTATAACTTTGGAAGAACTAAAATGTGATGTGGGAAGCTTGGCAATCCCCGAATTCGGAACGGTCTTTGTTCGTCAGATGCTTCGTGATACAAGACCTACCAAAATGGAAGAGTTAATCAGAATTGCAGGACTTTCGCACGGCACGGATGTTTGGCTCGGAAATGCACAGGACCTTGTTATGTCGGGTACTGCAACCTTGTCGGACGTAATATGTACGCGTGACGATATAATGAATTATCTCATTCTTCATGACTGTGATCCGCTGATGTCGTTCCAGACAATGGAAAATGTAAGAAAGGGCAGAGGTCTTACGCCCGAAATGGAAGAAGAAATGAGAACGCATGAGATCCCCAAATGGTTTGTGGATTCGTGCAGAAAGATACAATATATGTTCCCGAGAGCACACGCGGCGGCATATGTTATGATGGCGTTCCGTGTTGCATACTATAAAGTGCATTTTCCGCTTGAATTTTATGCGGTATACTTCACTGTACGTGCTGATGCATTCGATGTTGAAAAGGCACTCGGAGGAGCACAGAGGGTACTTCAAAACATCAAAGAAATAGAACGTAAAGGTTTTGATGCGGAGGAAAAGGAAAAGAACCTCATACCGATTCTCGAAGTTGTATTTGAGATGAACAAGAGGGGAATAGAACTTTTGCCGATAGATATATATAAATCCTCGGCTAACAAGTTTGTGATAGAAAACGGAGCGATAAGGCCTCCCTTCTCATCAATATCGGGTGTCGGCGGCAATGCGGCAGAGCTTATAGAACAAGGTGCCAAGATGGGCGGAGAATATGTTTCGCTTGAAGACTTCAGAAGCCGTACAAAGGCTAACAGCTCGGTTGAAAAAGCACTGAAGAACATGGGGTGTTTAGACGGTATACCCGAATCAAATCAGATCTCACTGTTTTAGAAAGCTTGTTGTGTTTTGCTTTTTATGATAAAATCATAACGAATTTATTACTTAGGAGAAGATTATGAAAAAAACACTTTTCACAGCATTAACGGTACTGGTTTTGCTCTTGAGTGCGGCGTGTGCAAAGGAAGATAACAAGGGCATTCCAAATATAGAAAATGACCATGCACCGCATGAAACTCTTTTGGCAGACAATACCCCGAATGCAGGCGGGGAATTTGAGGTTGAGGAAGTGGACGGCGGCGTAAGAATAAAAGCCTATAACGGAAACGGAATAAATGTAATAATTCCCGAAACAATAAACGAAAAGGCGGTTGTTGCCATAGGTGCAAAAGCTTTTGCGGATAATCTCATGCTGGAACAAATATATATCGGCGAAAAGATAACAGCGATAGACGCTACTGCATTTGATGGCTCTGAAAATGCAATAATAGTAACTAAAGCAGGAACTGCGGCACATAATTTTGCCGCACAGAATCAGATAAGATACGATCTGTATTGAGTTAAAGAGGAAGTATGCTAAGACGGCTGTATGACAAAAAAGAACTTACGTTTTCGCTTATATTGATAGGCGTATATATTGTCTTGTTCTCTCTTTCAGACAGCTTATCAGAGAGTATTGGCATTTACAAAATAGTTACGGCGGCAGTCGGCATTTTAAGTGCGTTTTTACTTGTAATGTGGACAGTGAAAAACGGGCTGACTGAAAAGTGCGGCTTGGCTTTTGTAAAGATTGATTTTAAACGCTGTATTTATTTTTTGCCGCTTTTATTGCTTGTCATTGCTAATTTTTCAGGCGGAATCGAGATAAAAACATCGTTTGTTGAAAACGTGCTTTTCATTGTTTCAATGATAGCAGTGGGCATACTTGAAGAATTGATTTTCAGAGGATTTCTTTTTAAAGCACTTCTTCCCAAAGGCAAAAATACGGCAATTTTAATTTCAAGTATAACTTTCGGCATAGGTCATATTATAAATTTACTCAGTGGTGCGGAATTATTACCAACACTGCTGCAAATATGCTATGCGGCAGCAGCAGGCTTCCTGTTCACGGTAATATTTTATAAGACGGGAAGCTTGTATCCGTGCATAATAACGCATTGTTTGGTGAATGCACTTTCGATATTTTCAAAAGAAGCCGACAAATTTATTTCCGCTTTGATACTTATTGCTGTATCTTTAACGTATGCATGGTTAATATTAAAAAAATATGATGTAAGCAAAAAGGAGAAAAAGTAATGCTTTCAAATGATATTGTATATATTGGAGTTAATGACAAACAGATAGACCTTTTTGAAGGGCAGTATGAAGTACCAAACGGCATGGCGTATAATTC
>JAZNWT010000185.1:0-3925 GCA_045593465.1 Clostridia bacterium | reverse complement strand
CAGCGGCAGCTATATCATTAAGGCTTGTACCGTTTATTCCCTGCTGAGTAAACAAACGCATGGCTGTTTCTAAAATAAGAGCTTTTGCACTGCCCTTTTCACTGCGTTTTTTTGCCATAACGCTACCTCCCATTTTAATATCAAACAATAGATACTTAATTATAATAAAACCGTTTCTTATTTGCAATAAGCATGAGCTCAATTTGACCGATTTATGCCTTTATGGTATTGTTTATATGATACATTCATTCATGTAGGAGAGTTGTTATATGAAAATCAAATCTTCCAAGCTCAAAACATTTCTCACTTATTTGATACCTCCTGCCATAGTAACACTGTTTTTATGCATCACGTTTATTATAAAAGGTGTATTCCCTTTCGGCACCGTCACAGTCGCAAATGCTCACGCTTCTTCCGACCTTGCACAGTCATACATACCCCTCTATACTCACTTTTGGGACTTTTTGCACGGTGACGCTTCCCTGTTTTACTCATTCCTTTCGGGTACGGGCGGCAACACCTCCGCAAGCATTTCATTCCTTGCTCTTTTCAGCCCGTTAAATCTGCTTCTCTATTTTGTACCCCGTACACAAATAATGGAGTATATGTCGGTATTCCTCATAATCAAAACTGCACTCATGTCGTTTGCCGCGTTTTATTATTTCAGAAAAAGGTTTGACTGTCCGCTTTTCTATTCCGTTCTTTTCAGCATTGCATATGCCCTTTCAGGCTATGTTATGATGTACTATGTGCACATAATGTGGCTTGACAGTGCAATAATTCTTCCGTTCCTGCTCCTTTCGGCAGAAAATGTGCTCAGCGGCAAAAAGCTTTATCCGTTCATAATACTTTTTACCCTCACATTGGTAATGAATCTCTATATCGCCTTCATGATATCACTCTTTTTGCTCATTGCAGGCGGAATATACCTTTTCCTCGTAACACCCAAGCAAATAAGAGGGATTGCCTCAATACGTTTTATGCTCGGTGCCGTTTCATCGCTTTTACTGTCGGCATTCATAAACATTCCTGCTGCATTACAGCTTTTTTCTTCAAAGCGTGCATCACTGAATTCCGGTATTGACGGTATATTTTTCAACACAAGCTTTGGAATGTTTGCTCATAAGCTTTTCGTTTTTATCGGTTTAGGATTTGCACTCACGCTCCTTATCCGTTTCTTCTTCAGGCAAGAAAAAAACATTAAATTAAAATGGTTCTGTGCCATAGCAATTCTTGTTCCCACGCTTCCTGTTATATTTGAAAACATAAATCTTATATGGCATTTGGGCGGTTATTTCGGGCCTGCAAACCGTATGGGGTTTATATCCGTTTTCGTAATACTTTCAGTCTGTGCATATGCAATTTCAAAATACGGCGATACTCTTCTTCGCACCGCAAGAACGAATCTTTTCAACTTGTTCCTTTTAGGCTGCAATGTACTTGCGGCGGTTTCCGTTGCCGCAATCTTTTACAGACTTGACGGAGATGTTAATTTAATACTCTCACAGCCGCAAAAACTGTTTTTCATACTCGGTGTATCTGCACTCGCATTCACTCTTGCACTCATGCTTAAGTGGAAAAGACTTCGTTATGTGTGCATATCGGCAGTTTCCTCGGTATTGACACTCTGTTTATGTTTGGGATTCATCGCTGTTTCTCCCGACCATATTCAAAATGAACAGTCCGATGCATACATTAAAGAAACGCTTGCTCTTCGCTCGCAAATGAATATCGAAGATGCCTCATACAGCGAAAATGCGTTAAACAAAGTAAAAAACGAGGACGGAACGTTAAACAGCAACTACTCATATATACTCTCAAAGTCCGCACTTTCAGGCTGGTCACATTCACTTCAAGTAGAAATACAGGGAATTGCAAGAAGCTTCGGCTACACACGAACCGAGCTTAGACTTTCGGATAACGGCGGTACCGCATTTTCAGATGCGATTTTCGGATTTAAGCAAACAGCTACGCACTCATCCCTATCCGAGAAGCTTTACGCACTTGAAAGCACCGAAAACGGTATGAATGTTTATTCAAACAAATTCACTCTTCCGTTCGGCTTGCTCGCCGATGCATCAATAAATTCCATCGATGCAAATTACCGCACCGATGCATTTGTTTTCTCAAATGAAGTATATTCTTCGCTTGCAAATGATACCGAACCCATATTCAAAAAGATAAATACCGTCGGTCTGTCGCAAACAAACGGCAATACCGTTTCGTATGAAATATACGTAGACGGCGAACAGGTGCTCTACTATTTCAATAACGACAGATTCGAAAATAACTCCTGTACAATAAAAGTTAACGGCAAACCTTTAAATATCCCCTATTACGGCAACACAAACAACACAAAATACCCCTTGCTCTACAATAACGGCATAATAACTCTCGGAGTTTTTAAAAACGAGATTATCAATGTGGAACTTACATTTGATTCAAGCGGGAACATTCCATCTTCGGAAACTGCTTCGTTTGCACTTATGTCACTTGAAAAGCTTAAAGTGCTTTCCGAAATTCAATATGCTTATGGTGATAACGTAAATGCGGGCTTTAATTCAATCAGCATTTCAAAAACAGTCAGCGACAGCAATCATACTATACTGCTGATCCCCATGTATCCCGACAGCGGTTGGAGCTGCACCGTAAATTCCGAGCCTACGAAGATACAAACAGCACTCGACGGTTTTATGTGTATAAAGCTTAACGAAGGCGAAAACGACATACATCTCACTTTCTCCCCCGTAGGTTTTAGCCTCGGATTGATAGTTTCACTTATCACTCTTGTTCTTACTCTTGGATTTATAATACTGTTCAAGTTTAAGCCGTTTGCGGTAAATACCTTTACAGGCAAGCTATTTACGGGAATCTTCTATGCAACAACTTTTGCAGTAATTCTCGCTGTTTACATACTTCCCATTTTGATAATGCTGTTGTTTGTATAATTGCAAACATATTAAAAGGGCTTCGAAAAACGAAGTCCTTTTTGTTTGGTATTTATCTTTGTCCTTATTCTTTACTCAATTATCATATTATTAACAGTACCGCCTGCAGGAATCATCGGCAAGACCTTTTCGTCACGGCTTATGCGGCAGTCTATCCAAACGGGGCCGTTTGCTTTCTTTGCTTCGCTGACAGCCGCTTTAAGCTCTTCAATATTATTGCACAAATAGCCTTTTCCTCCGAATGCTTCGATAAGCTTTACGTAATCAGTCTGTCTTTCGGGCTCAACGGACATAAATCTGTCGTGATAGAATGTACGCTGCCACTGACGTACCATGCCCAAAACTTCATTGTTGAATATGACGGTTATAACGGGCAATTTCTGACTTACTGCCGTACAAGCCTCGTTAAGATTCATATGCAGTGAACCGTCGCTTGTTATGTGCAATACAGGGCGATTCGGAGCAGCCACTTTTGAGCCTATTGCAGCACCGTAGCCAAAGCCCATCGTACCAAGGCCGCCGCTTGTTACAAAGCTTCTCGGATTTATATGGCGGCAACGCTGACCTACCCACATCTGATGCTGACCTACATCGGTTACCCAAATTGTATCCTTGCCGAATTCTTCATGCAATACATCTATTATTGAATAAGGGTGCAAAAGTCCGTCATTTGTGGAAGTATTGCACTTGCTTTGTTCTTTCCAAATTCTTATTGCATCAAGCCATTCATCATGCTTGCTTTCTTTTGTGAGCGGTATCAAGCGTTCCAAAGTGGGAAGCACGTCGGCATTTATCTGCAAATCAACCGTTACATTCTTGTTTATTTCGGTGGTATCTATATCAACATGAACTATTCTTGCGTTGCGTGCAAAATGCTTCGTGTTAAGTGCAACTCTGTCTGAGAATCTAACACCGAGTGCAAGCAGGAGATCGCAGTTTTCAACCGCCATGTTGGCAACCACACTTCCGTGCATACC
>JAZNWT010000184.1:0-8665 GCA_045593465.1 Clostridia bacterium | reverse complement strand
GCCGCATACGTTATGCAATAGACCTTGCAAAAGAGGGTAATGCAGAGCTTATATGTGAGCTTTTGGACGATGTTGTTGCGTTTACAAACAGGGGAAGGCAGATAAAGTGCAAAACCGTAGGACAAAAACGCTACATAAACGCATTGAAGCATAATTCGCTTGTGTTTGCCGTAGGCCCTGCCGGTACGGGTAAAACGTATCTTGCGGTTGCAATGGCGGCTTTGGCATTTAAAAATAAAGAAGTCGAGAAAATAATACTTACCCGTCCTGCGGTTGAAGCAGGCGAAAAGCTTGGCTTTTTGCCGGGTGATCTGCAAAACAAGGTAGATCCTTATCTGCGTCCGCTCTATGATGCACTTTATGATTTCCTGGGTGCGGAAACATTCAAGAGCTTGAGTGAACGCGGCGTCATTGAGGTTGCACCGCTTGCGTACATGAGAGGACGCACGCTTTCAGATGCATATATAATACTTGATGAAGCTCAAAACTGCACTACGGAGCAGATGAAGATGTTTTTGACAAGATTCGGCGAGGGCTCAAGAGTGGTTGTAACCGGTGATATAACCCAGATAGACTTGCCGAGGGACAAGCGGAGCGGACTTGTTCATGCACTTGATGTACTAAAGGATGTGGAGGGTATAAAACAGATATATCTCACACATAAGGACGTTGTAAGGCATGAGCTTGTACAGCGAATAATCCGTGCATATGAAAAGGCGGAGAAAAAATACTATGGAACAAAGGAAAAAGAAAAAGAATAAAGGCAGAATAAGCAACGAGTCGATATGCTGGATCCTTCTTTCAGCCGCATTTGCAGTAAACTGTTTTTGCGTGATTTTTGCAACTTCACCTCAAACGTTTGCGAGCAGTTTGGGTGTTGTACTAATGCTTGCACTTTCCTATGCGGCATTCGGATATTATCTTTATACCCATCAGACAGATGTGTTTTTAAACGTAAAAAACATGACGGTTATAGCTATGCTTATAATTCTTGTTATGCTTCTGTCGCTTTTAACGACGCTTGCGGATATACACATGACACCTGCTTTGTTAGCCTGCCTGCTTGCATCGCTTTTAATAAGTGACAATGCGGCACTATTGCTGAATTTGCTGTTGTCACTGAGTGCAGGGCTTATGTGCAGGGGTGAAGGCTCAATGATGGGCTTTGACGGCTTTATGATGACAATTGCTTCTGTTTTAGGTGGCACAGCAGCCGTATTCATGCTAAAGAATAAAGCTAAACGAAGTAATGTGATAGGAGCTTCTGCTTTTGGCGGAATAGTAATTATTGTTGTCATGGCAGCGGCATATCTTTTGGCAGGTATTGAATTTAAAGCGGCTCTTCCCTCGATGGGGTGGGCTTTTGCGAGTGCTGTCATATGCTCGTTCCTGGCAGTCGGCTCTTTGGCTGTATGGGAGGGTGTTTTCGATGCGGCAACACCTGCAAGGCTCAATGAGCTTTCATCAGCGAATCATCCGCTTTTAAAGCAGCTCATGGCGGAAGCTCCCGGCACATACCACCACAGTATGATGGTGGCAATGCTTGCAGAGGCGGCGGCACAGCGAATAGGTGCAGACCATGTGCTTGCAAGAGTCGGTGCATACTATCACGATGTAGGCAAGCTTAGAAGGCCGCAGTATTTTGTTGAGAATCAAAGCGGTGCAAACATACACGATACACTCTCGCCATCCGAAAGTGCTTCCATAATAATATCGCATCAAAAGGATAGTGTGCAGCTGCTTACAAAATATAAGCTTCCAGGTGCAGTTATTAAAATTGCGTCGGAGCATCACGGAAATTCGCTCATGGCGTATTTCTATAATAAAGCGGTTGGCAGTGCAGGTAGTCCGAGTGCAGTGAACAAAAAACAATACAGATATCCCTCAAGCAAGCCTTCGACAAAGGAAAGTGCAATAGTTATGATGGCTGATTGCTGTGAAGCTGCGGTAAGGTCGCTTGGAGATACTACAAAGGAGCAGGTGGAGAAGATGGTAAAATCGGTCATCAGCTCAAAGCTTAACGGACCGGATCCACAGTTGAAGAACGCACCGCTTACGATTGCGGAGGTTGACGAGATAGAGAAAGCATTTATAAAGACGTTTACCGCAATAATGCATGAACGTATACAATATCCGAAAGGAAATTGATTTTAGGCGTAGTTTATGGTTACACATGAGAGGAAAATATAATGACCGAAGTTTATATTGAGTGTGAAAATGCAGATGAAAGTATTGCAGATATTATAAAACAAGCTTCATTGTTTGCATTGGAATATTTGAATAAAGATGGGGATATAAGCGTTATAATCGTTGACAACGAGGAGATACACAGATTAAACCTTGAACACAGAAATGTGGACTCTCCGACGGACGTTTTAAGCTTCCCGACTCTTGAGGGCGAGTTTATTGCCGCTCTTCCCGACGGATTTTTGGGTGATATAGTTATATCGTTTGAAAGGGCTTGCGAACAGGCGAAAGAATACGGCCATTCGTTGGAGCGTGAAATGGCTTTTTTAACTGTACACGGCACATTGCATCTTTTGGGATATGACCATATGACCGAACAAGACGAAAAACAAATGTTTGCCCTGCAAAAGGAAATTCTTGAGGGCATGGGGGTAACAAGATGAGAACCATACATGAATTTGAAGTAAAGAATCTTTTGAGAATGGCGGACGAGGCTAAAGAAAGAGCATATGCTCCGTACTCGAATTTCAGAGTAGGTGCTTGCTTAAAGGGTGCATCGGGTGCATACTACATGGGTGCAAATGTTGAAAATGCGGCATTTGCTCCGTCCGTATGTGCTGAGCGAGTTGCAATGACGAAAGCTGTTTATGACGGCGAAAAGGAATTCGATGCACTTGCAATAGTATCGGACGGCAAAACGCCCACGGTGCCGTGCGGTGTATGCAGGCAGGTGCTTGCAGAGTTTTGTGACGGTGAAATGCCGATAATATGTGCCTCGTCAAAAGGTGAATACACCGTAATGTCGCTTGCAGAACTTTTTCCTGCACCGTTTTCATTGGGGGAAATGCAATAATGGAAAACACAAAGTTTTATTCGGGTTTCGTATCCATAATAGGTTCGCCCAATGTTGGTAAAAGTACGCTGTTAAACAGAATAGTAGGGCAAAAAGTAAGTATAGTTTCACAGAGGGCACAAACAACACGTAACCGTGTAATGGGGGTATATACAAAAAAAGACCATCAGGTTGTATTTTTGGATACACCGGGCGTAACCGTGCCTAAAAACAAGCTTGGCGAATATATGCTCAAAATAGCCTATGAGTCCTTAAATGAAGTTGAAGCAGTTCTTTTCATGACTGATGCACACAACGGATTAAGAGAAAAAGACGAGGCATTGCTTGAAAAACTCAAGACGGCGAAAGCCCCTGTAATTGCCGTAATAAATAAGATTGACGGTGCAACATTGGATCAAGTCGAAACCATAAGGGAAAGGCTTGAAAAGGAAGAGAATATTGAGCACATAATCAAGATAAGTGCAATGGACGGCACAAATGTTGAAAAGCTCATGGATATAATAAAAACATATCTTGTTGAGGGACCGCAGTATTTTCCCGATGATATGGTTACAGACCAGCCCGAAAGGGTTATTTGTTCCGAGCTTATAAGAGAAAAAGCACTTGTGCTTCTGCGTGAGGAAATTCCGCACGGCATGGGCGTGGGAATAGATAAAATGTCGCTTCGTCAAGAAGGGAATTTGTATGATGTATGGGCGACCATATATTGTGAGCGTGACTCGCATAAGGGCATAATAATAGGCAAAAAAGGCTCCATGCTTAAAAAAATAGGCATGGAGTCAAGGAAGGATATGGAGTGGCTCTTGGGTACAAGGGTAAATCTTCAGCTCTATGTAAAAGTTAAGAACGATTGGCGAAACAGCATTGCAATAATGCGTGAGCTGGGATATGAATGAGGGTTTCTTCAATGATTTAAGGCTTGTCCTCAAAGTCGTTTTCGGCTTCTTTATATGCAAGGTAGGCGGCAATTTTGCCGCTTCTTGTAAATTCGTCCCACAGCTTTTCAAGCTCTTTTATAGGTTTACGCATATTTAAAATACTCCTTTTTGCTTTTCGGTTTTAGTATCGCATAAGGCAAGAAAAAATAAACTTACAAGTTATGGTGAAAGAATGGCACTTATGACTGTTGACGGCATAGTTGTACGCAATGCCGATTACAAAGAAAACGACAGAATGATAACCGTATTTACAAAGGAATACGGCTCAATAGGCGTTTCTGTGAGAGGCTGCCGCAAAAAGGGCAGTACAAATATTGCGTGCAGTGAGCTTTTTTCTTTCTGTGAGTTTGTTTTGTTTGAAAATAAGGGGAAATACAGTGTAAATTCTTTTTTGCTTAAAGAGTCGTTTTATCCGATAAGGGAGGATTTTGATAAATTAAGTTCGGCGGCTTTTTGCTGTGAGCTTGTTTCAAATGCATCGGAGCATGGCAATGTAAGAAGCGATGAGCTTTTTTCGATGCTTTATTATGCATTGTCGTATATTTGCTACGGTGAAACAATGCCCGTTGACATTGCGATATGCTTTGCGTGGCGTTTTTTATCGGAGCTTGGCTATGCACCGCTGTTGACCGAATGTGCTCTTTGCAGAAGTGACTTAAGGCATAATAAAAAAATAGCTTTTTCATCTTTGTCGGGCGGTGCTGTGTGCATTGACTGCACGGGGGCAAATTCACACACGGTTTCTGCACTTGCACTTGAAGCTGTACGCCGCATACTGCGTCTTGAGGATAATGAGATGCACAAAGTGGTTCTTCCGGGCAAGGTACGGGATGAGCTTTTGCCGATAACCGTGGATTATGCACAAACGGTTACGGAGCGTAATTTAAAATCGGCAAAGCAATTGGGAAGATAATGTGAAAAGAAGCTTGTAATGCTTGACTGTACAGGTAAAATACGATAATATATAATAAACAAATACGCAATAAAGGATGGAATGAAAAATGCCTAACACAGTAGCAGAAGGTGCATCGGGCTTCATGGGAAGCTTTGGCACAACAATCATAATGATAGTTATACTCGTAGTAATGTTTGCGGTTATGATAATACCGCAACGCAAGCGTGAAAAGAAGATAAAGGAAATGCTTGCGGCAATCAAACCCGGTGACAAGGTTCGTACAATAGGCGGAATCTATGGTACTGTAACAGCAGTTAAGGAAGACGTTGTTACTATTGCAGTCGGTCCCGACAAGGTAAAGCTTGTTTTCGCAAGAGGTGCTATTGCAAATGTTGAAGATGCAGCCGTTGAAAACACAATGACTGAAGAGCTTACCGAAACAAAGAAGTAATTTATAAAAAGAAGAAGTTGAGAGCCATCTGCCCAAAACTCGGGTAGATGGCTTTTAAAAGGTAAAAACATGATCAGGCAGCGTATAAATACACTTCGCTCATTTATGGCGGAGGAAAACATATCGGTATACATTGTTACATCGGCGGACTATAATGCAAGTGCCTATGTGGGCGAGTATTTCAAAACTCGTCAGTTTTTGACGGGCTTTACGGGTTCAAACGGCACGCTTATCGTAACGGCTGATTCTGCAGTGTTATATACGGATTCGCGTTATTATCTGCAAGCACAGGAGCAGCTTGAGGGAAGCGGAATCGAGATGTACCGTGCCGATGAAAAAGAGACCGTACCCATGGTCGATTATATAGCTCAAACCGTTCCGTATGAGGGAATTGCGGCCGCTGACGGCAGGACGCTTAATGCTTCCTTTGCAAAAAAGCTTATATTAAAGCTCGCAAAAAAGAATGCACGTCTTGTTTGCAATGTAGACCTTGCATCAAAGGTGTGGACTGATGACAGACCGAAAATGCCGTCCGAAAAGGTTGAGCTTCATGATATGGAATATGCAGGCGTGGAAGCAGAGGAGAAAATACAGTGGCTTCGCTCTGAAATGAAAAAGCTTGATGCTGATATGCACCTCATTTCAGCACTTGACGATATAGCATGGCTGTTGAATATAAGGGGAAATGACATTCATTGCCTGCCGGCTGTGCTTTCGTATTTGCTCATATCTCAAAAACAAATTATACTTTTCATGGACGGACACAAGGTTACTCCAAAAGTCAGGACGTATTTTTCGCTTCTTGATATAAAGCTTATGCCGTATGACAGTATATACGAATGCCTTGAAAATTATCGGGGCGAAGAAAAGACCATGCTTTTAAACTCGCAAAAGGTCAATTACGCTCTTTATAAGGCGGCAATGTCGCATTTTAAGCTCATAGACAGAATGAACCCCGTAACGCTTAAAAAAGCGGTTAAAAACGATGTGGAAATACTCAATACACGCAAGGCACATATTTGGGACGGAAAAGCGGTTTGTGAGTTTATAGCATATCTGAAAAAAACGATCAAAGCAGGCGGCAGCATAAGCGAAGTGGAAGCCGGAAAAATACTTCAGCAGTACAGAAAAAAAACAGGTGCTGTTTCCGACAGCTTTAACGCAATATGCGGCTATGCTCATCACGGTGCTATCGTGCATTACTGTGCAAGTGAAAAGACCGATATACCCATTAAGAATAAAGGGCTTTTATTGCTCGATTCGGGCGGACAGTACAGAGAGGGCACTACCGATATAACAAGAACTGTTGTAATGGGTGAAACAACGGAGCTTGAAAAGAAATGCTATACGCTTGTTTTAAAGGGTATGCTTGCACTTGCAGCGGTGCGTTTTAAAAAAGGGACAACGGGTGCACAGCTTGATGCAATAGCACGTTTGCCGCTTTGGAAATACGGCTTTGACTACGGTCATGCAACAGGGCACGGAATAGGGAGTTATCTTAGCGTACATGAATATCCTAACGGCTTCTCAAGCAAAAATGATACTGTTTTTGAAGCAGGCATGATAACAAGTGATGAACCGGGTGTTTATATAGAGGGTAAATTCGGAGTCAGGATTGAAAACGAAATTCTCTGCAAGGATGACGGTGACGGTTTCTTGTGCTTTGAGTTTTTAACAATGGTTCCCATCGATAAGGAAGCTATTGATATGTCGCTGATGACAAAAGAGGATATAGAACGGCTTAATGAATATCACAGGACGGTAAGGGCAAATATTTTGCCTATAATAAGCGATGAAGCAAGGGAATATCTTATAGAAGCTACCGAGGAAATTTAAAATGAGCAGGGTAACGGGGTTTTTGAAAAATAATGTTGTAATGTGTGTTGCTGTTGCTGCGGCACTCATTACTTTGTTTTTTGTGCCGATAGATAAAGAATATGTCGGATATTTTGATTTAAAAACGCTTACCTGCCTGTTTTGTACTCTTGCTGTAATAACGGCACTTAAAAATATAAATTTCTTTTCCGTAATAGCCAAAAAAATAGTGCTTGCCTGCCATACTTTAAGGCTTGCTGTCATTGCACTTGTGTATATAACATTCATAGGCTCAATGATAATAGCAAACGATATGGCTCTTATTACGTTTTTGCCGCTCGGCTTCTTTGTGCTTCACAGCACGAATAACAGAAAAATGATGGCATTCACATTCATAATGCAGAATATAGCGGCAAACTTGGGGGGTATGCTTACACCGTTTGGAAATCCCCAAAATCTTTATATGTATTCATATTTTAATATTTCAAACAGCGAATTTATACAGATAATGTTTTTGCCGTTCATCGTGTCGATGGCAATTATAACTTTGCTTTGCATCGTTTTTGTTAAAAATGAGCCGTTAAAGCTTACGGATGACAAGGAGTACAGGCTTCCTCCGTTTAAAACGGCAATATACCTTTTGCTGTTTGCTTTTTCAATAATAATAGTATTCAGAACGATTCCGTATTATTGGGGACTTATAGTAGTACCTCTTGTATTGCTCATTGTGGACAGGAATGCTTTGATGAAAGTTGATTATCCGCTTCTCTTGACGTTCTGTGCATTTTTTGTGTTTGCAGGCAATCTTGCAAGAGTGGAAGCGGTAAACAGCTTCATAAGCCAAATCATGAGCAAAAACACACTTCTTTGCGGCGTGTTGTCCTGTCAATTTATAAGCAATGTACCGAGCAGTATACTTCTCTCTAAATTTACGGAGAATTATCCTGCACTGCTTGTAGCTGTAAATATAGGCGGAGTCGGAACGCTTATTGCGTCGCTTGCAAGTCTTATAACTTTCCGCGAGTACAATAAAAACGAACCCGGCAAAGCATTAAGCTATGTCGGGCAGTTCTCGGTGTATAATTTCGGTATGCTTTTTGTGCTTACCGCAATGATGTACTTTGTTTTGTAATAACAGCTTTACATAATGGGCGTATCGTTATCATCGTGATCACAGCCGTCATGATCCATGCCGACACCTGCCGTGCCGTATATCTCACGACCGATAAGTCCGCGGCTTTCACGTTCTTTCTCAACGAGCTGACTTAAAAATTGCTTTACGCTTTCGGGCTTTTTGATGTTGATAAGTTTGAGCGTATGGTCGCTTTGATCTGCACTGTAAAGTGTTACGGTGCCTACACCGAATATCTTCTGCCAAAGTGTACGCTTGCATGAAAAGTCAAGTATACGGTAAAGCAGAAGCTCATTTGATTCGGTGGAGAAAAATCCCTTGCTTATATAGAGCCTTTCCTTATCAACGGAATACTTTGTAAATGATATGGGCATACCGAGTATACGCTTTCTGT
>JAZNWT010000183.1:0-14494 GCA_045593465.1 Clostridia bacterium | reverse complement strand
ATCGAGAATTTAGGTACTCAAAATGTTGAGAAGTTGATTACTATTGATACCCCACACTATGGTTCAGGCATGGCAACGGCAAGTGATGTCACCTTAAATGCAATTAAATTTTCTCCTGCAATATATGATTTGGATACGGAGAGCACTCTATATGGCGGAAAACTGAAGACATGGGATGTTTGTTTGAGGGGTACTGAACGTGAGGCCGCAACGCAGTATGCACTTAATAATCAATCTCCGAAATTGAAAGGAACACATGATTCCAATATCCACTATTACGCAATAGGCGGGTATAATGTGAATCATGGAGATATTGGTGGCGAAATTGAACAATTAGCAGATCCACTTAAGTATACGGTGTTTTCTTTTGAATTTGCGAGAGATACTAGCAGTAAGACTGCTTTTAGGGATAGCATAAATGGTGCTTTAAATGCATATTCTTTCAACGTGTGCGGACAATCTTCTAAACTTGATTTAGGTGATGATGATGGTGACAATACGGTTGATTACATGAGTCAGCTTGGGGTACGCTTTAAGTTGTTTAATAAGCCTGAAAGTATAGTTTTACGTAGAACTGTTTTAGTGGTTGATTCTTTAACAATAAGTCATCGAACAGATGGATTTTTAAACATTGGTGACCAAGTATTTCACAATAGAATTCTTGAAAAATATGAGCTATTTAGTAATTTGAAAAATTTCATAAACGACCCTGTATAATCTGTAGTTAACATCAAAACTGCCCGAATGAAAGTTCGGGCAGTTTTTGTACATTGTATTATTTAGTTTTTAAAACTCCGTCTTTTCTCTGATATACTCTACGAGGCTTGTGATTGGGAGGCGGATTTGTTCCATTGTGTCACGGTCACGGACGGTGACGGTGCCGTCTTCCAAGGTATCAAAATCGACGGTGATGCAAAGCGGTGTGCCGATTTCGTCTGCACGGCGATAGCGTTTGCCGATGGCACCCGTTTCGTCGTAATCGACCATGAAGTGCTTGGAGAGCATTACATATACTTCCTGTGCCTTTTCGCCGAGCTTGTTCTTCTGCAAGGGGAGAACTGCCGCTTTATAGGGAGCAAGTGCCGGGTGGAGGTGGAGTATGTTGCGGATATCGCCGTTTTCGAGAGTTTCTTCATCGTAGGCGTTGCAGAGGAATGCAAGAGCTACACGGTCTGCACCCAATGAGGGCTCTACGCAGTAGGGAATGAATGTTTCGTTTGTGAACGGATCCATGTATTCCATGTTTGCACCCGAATGTTCGGCGTGTGCTTTCAGGTCGAAATCTGTGCGGCTTGCTACGCCCCAAAGCTCGCCCCAACCGAACGGGAAGAGGAATTCTATATCCGTTGTGCCGTTTGAATAGTGGCAGAGCTCTTCCTTTGAGTGTTCACGAAGACGGATAACATCTTCCGTCATGCCGAGGGAGAGAAGCCAATTTTTGCAGTATTCTTTCCAATAATTATACCATTCAAGCTCTGTGCCGGGTGCACAGAAGAATTCAAGCTCCATCTGTTCAAATTCACGGGTTCTGAATGTGAAGTTACCGGGTGTGATTTCGTTTCGGAAGGATTTACCCACCTGTGCTATACCGAAAGGAAGCTTGCGGCGTGTTGTACGCTGTACATTCTTGAAGTTTACGAAAATGCCCTGTGCTGTTTCGGGACGGAGGTAAATTTCACTTGCCGTATCTTCGTTTACACCCTGGAATGTTTTAAACATCATGTTGAACTTACGGATGCCTGTAAAATCTTTCTTGCCACATTCGGGGCAGACGATGCCGACTTTGGCAATATATTCGCTCATCTGCTCATGAGTCCAACCGTCGGGATGAATATCCGTAAGGTTGTTTTCTGATGCATAATCTTCGATAAGCTTATCTGCACGGAAGCGTGCTTTACAGGACTTACAGTCCATGAGGGGATCATTAAAGTTTACAACATGGCCTGATGCTACCCATGTTTCGGGGTTCATTAAAATTGCGGAGTCCATGCCAACATTATAGGGGGATTCCTGAACGAATTTACGCCACCATGCTTTTTTTACGTTGTTTTTGAATTCAACGCCAAGTGGACCGTAATCCCATGTGTTTGCAAGACCGCCGTATATTTCACTGCCTGCGAATATGTAGCCGCGGTTTTTGCAAAGTGCAACTATCTTATCCATAGAAAATGTTTTCATTGTAATATCTCCCATAAACAAATTATCTTATATATATTAACACTGCTTTATGATAAACACAAGTAAATGATATTTTGTTGAATTAAAAAAACAGTGTGGATTTATTGTGAAAGAGTGTATCTTTGTTGCTATGGACAAATAAGTGTGATAAAATACATTTTGTATGTTTGGGTATGTTTCGGCTGACAAGAATGAATTAAAGGTGATAGAGCTTGCCGATTACAATGCTTGTTACTGCGGTTTGTGCAGGTCGATAGGCACACGTTACGGGCAGGCGGCACGGCTGACTTTAAATTATGACTGTGCATTTTTATCAATGCTCTTATGTGGAATAAACGGTGAGCGTGAAGCTGAAAAGTCATACTGTGCATACAAGCCGTTATCAAAAAAAAGAGTGATTGCAAAGGATTCGCCGTCATTCCGGTTTGGTGCAGATGTTGAAATTGCACTTGCGTGGTATAAGCTTAAAGACGATTGGGACGACGAGAGAAAAATAATTGCACTTGCAGGGAAAACAGGGCTTTATTCGGCTTTTAAAAAGCTACAGAAGCTTTCAAAAGAAACGGCTGAAACGGTTGAAAACGGTATAAATGCTTTATCAAAGCTCGAAAAGGCAAATTGCACCGAAATAGACGAGGTTGCAAACACTTTTGCTCAAATGATGAGTGAACTGGTTGAGTTTGCTCCCACAGAAGACAAGACTCAAACAACCGTCCTTTCGCATCTTATGTTTGCACTCGGCAGATGGATATATCTCATGGATGCGTGGGAGGACAGGGAAAAGGATGCAAAGAAAGGGTCATACAACCCGTTCATTGCAAGTAAGAAGCAGAATGATAAAGAAAATGCTTCGTTTCTGCTGCACAATGCCTTAAACAAGGCAATATGTGCTTATGATTTATTGGATTTAAAGACACACAAGGGTGTGCTTGACAATATAATGTACCGCGGGTGCGTTGCAAAAACCGAAAAATTGCTTGGAGGAAATGATGGAGAATCCTTATAAAACGCTTGGTGTCAGTGAGGACGCAAGCGACAGTGAAATAAGGGCTGCCTACTTAAAGTTGGTAAAGAAGTATCATCCGGATAAGTATACCGATCCGGATTTAAAAGAGATTGCCAACGAAAAGCTTGTGCAGATAAACGAAGCATATGAAACTCTGAGCAGAAAGAGCAGCAATGCAAACGATTTTAGATGGAAGAGTGAGCAGCAATACGGCTACAGCGGAAGCGGAAGTGCATATTCGGGTGCTTTTGCTTCGGAGTTTGCACGTGCACGCTCATTTATAAGTCAAAACAATTTCCAAGCGGCAAAATCCATTCTTGATGCAATAGGTCTCAGAAATGCGGAGTGGTTTTATCTTTACGGCATAATCTATCTGCGTCAGGGCTGGGACGATAAGGCGAGAGAGTTCTTAACAACCGCATATCAGCAGGAACCGGGTAATCCCGAATATGCCGCCGCATATAATATGATAAAAAATTCGGGTAATCCGTATACCCGTTCAAGCTACAATCAAAACAACGGCAATTGCTCGGGGTGTGATGTGTGCTCCGGTCTTTTGTGTGCAGACTGTTGCTGTGAGTGCATGGGCGGCGACCTTTTGAGGTGCTGTTGATGGCAAAAATTACGTATGCAAAACGCACTGCTCTGTGTGCAATGACGGTGGCTTTGACCGTGCTTTCGATATATATAGCTGCAATAATTCCTACGATGCGTGCGGCTGTATATTTTTTGTCATCACTTATTGTGTATGTGCTTGTCTGCGAAAAAATGTATGGCGGTGCAATACTTTCATACGTTGCTTCATCTGCAATTTGTTTTATGATTATACCCGATAAAACAGCATTGCTTCCTTATGTGATGCTGCTTGGTCATTTCGGGATATTTAAAGTGTTTATTGACAGGAAAATAAGCGATAAATTTGTCGGCTTTATGATAAAGCTCATTTATTGCAATGTTTTTGCAGCACTTGCGATAGTGCTTGTAATGTTTGTTTTTGATATAAAAGATTTCATAGCCGGAATCGAAATTCAGCCGTGGGTGATAGCTGTTTTGGCACAGATAGTTTTTGCGGCGTTGAATTTTCTTTATACAATGTGTCAGCAGTTCTATGACACGAGATTGCGTTCTTTAATAGTTTCTCGAAGATAATATTATAAAAAGTGTGTA
Source organism: Clostridia bacterium (assembly GCA_045593465.1). Lineage (GTDB taxonomy): Bacteria > Bacillota > Clostridia > Christensenellales > CAG-138 > RGIG3096. The sequence goes on along the minus strand of JAZNWT010000183.1, from coordinate 10,143 downwards.
TTTTAACTGCTCTTTGGAAAAACTGTTTCCATGAGCAAAAAGAATGAAAGCGTAAAAAAGAAAAGCAAAGTTTGGAGAGCGATAAAAATCGCTCTTCTTGTGATGACGAGCCTTGTATTTGCTTTTGTTGCGTTTTTTGCAGTAAAACTTTTTGAGCTTGATGCGTGGGATGAATTCGACGCAGAAAAAATAATGAATGCTTCGTGTAGCCTTATAGTTTACGATAAGGATGGAAACGAGGCTGTAAGACTCGATTCGGGAGAGGACAGAGTTCCCGTTTCGATAGAACAGATACCTAATATCGTGCAAAAGGCATTTATTTCAATTGAGGACGCAAGATTCTATGAGCACAACGGTGTGGATATAGTCAGAATATTCGGTGCTTTGTGGGCTGATATAAAGGCAGGCGGCTATGTTCAGGGTGCATCTACCATAAGTCAGCAGCTTATCAAGCTGAGCCATTTATCGAGCGAAAAAACAATTATGAGAAAGCTTGAAGAAGCGGTGCTTGCTTATCAAATGGAAAAGGCATATACAAAAAGTGAGATACTTGAAATGTATCTTAATTTCGTATACTTTGGTGGCGGCTTTTACGGAATAGAAGCGGCTTCACAAGGCTATTTCGGGGTTCCGTGCGAGGAACTGACGTTGGAGCAGGGAGCTACGCTTGCGGCAATATTAAAATCACCGTCACAGTATGCACCGCATCTTGATGCCGAGGCTTCAAAAAAGCGGCGTGATTTGGTGCTTCAGCTTATGAATGAATACGGGTATATAAGCGATGCCGAAAAAACGGAAGCACAGTCTAAACCGATTGAAATACTTGAAAACGTAAACAGCACTTCACCTAAACGAGGATATTATGTTGATGAAGTGATAAGCACCGCCTGCGAAATACTTGAAATTTCAAACGAGGAGCTTTTGTGCGGAGGATATAGGATATATACCTGCATGAACAGCGAGCTGCAGCAATATTGCGAAACTGTATTTGGTAACGACGAGTTTTTTCCTGATGGCGAATGCGAGGGTGCACTTGTGGTACAGTCTGCAGACGGTGGATATGTTGAGGCGATAATAGGTGGTAGGTCAAGTGAAACGGCAATGGCATTTAATCGGGCAGTGGATATAAAAAGACAGCCGGGTTCGGTAATAAAACCGATAATCTGTTATGCACCTGCACTTGAAAGCGGAAGATATACTGCGGCAACAATGATACTTGATGAAAAATGCGAATTCGGAGACTATGCACCGAGCAATTACGGTGATAAATATAACGGGTATGTAACACTGCGTGAAGCGGTAAAGGGTTCGCTTAATATTCCTGCCGTGAAGGTGTTAAAGGATATTTCCGTTGATGCAGGAAAAGCATTTGCAGAAAAATGCGGTATAGAGTTCGATGAAAATGATACGAGTCTTACGCTTGCACTCGGCGGTTTTACATATGGCGTGTCGCCTCTTGAAATAGCGGAGGCGTATTCTGTTTTCGCTTCGGGAGGTATGCATGACGAAGCGGTTATGATTAAAGAAATACAGAATAAAGACGGCAAAACGATATATGCACATACAAGCAATGAAAAACGTGTAATGAGCGAGGAAAATGCATATATATTAACAAGTATGCTGTGTTCTGCGATTAAAGAGGGCACGGGCAGACGGCTCGGTGAGCTTGGAATAGAGCTTGCAGGCAAAACGGGAACCGTTGACGAAAACAATACGGAAGGAAACCGTGATGCGTGGATGGCGGCATATAATTCGGAGTATACTGCCGTTGTATGGATGGGATATGATACATCAAGTGACGGAAAAGCACTTCCGAGTGATGCAACGGGCGGAAAATATCCTGCACTTATATTAAAAGAGATATTTTCAAAATTGTATGAAACCGCGGACGCTCCACAGTTTAAACAGCCGAGCGGAGTTGTATCGGTAAAGCTTGATTTGAGGGCGATGGAGTATGAAAATAAAGCAGTGCGTGCTTCTTCGCTTACTCCAAGCGACAGTACAAAGACGGAACTGTTTGCAAAAGGAACGGAACCGAATGAAGAGAGTCGATATTGGCAGGTGCCGAGGGCGGCGGAAAACTTACGTGCAGAACTGAATTCAATGGGTGAAATAGTTATATACTTTGAAATGACGGAGGATTTTGCGGTTTACAGGCTGTACCGTAAAAATGGCGAAAGCAAAATTTTACTCGGTGAATGGAACGGAAATGATAAAAAAGCACAAACCGTTGATAAAAGTGTAAAAAAAGATAATTTATACTCTTATTACGTGATACCTTTTCATAGTGAGCTGAGCATAAACGGTGAACAGGTTCAAGGCATAAAAAGCAAGGAAATATCTATAAAAACTCCGCCTGAAATTTATCTTGGAACGGACGAAACCGTAAAGGATACCGAGAACGGATTTTGAAAAAATCAGAATGTGACAGTGGAATTAAATAACACTTGACTAATACTATGCCACTTGATAAAATTCAAACGATGGCGATATCTTTTAGTTATATCATCAGGTTCCTCTATGTGGCGAATTTATAGTTAAAATAAAATTATGAAATCAGAAATCAAGAAGATTGCCGATGAAATGCATTCAAATTCAATGGTGGCACGGGATTGGGTATTTCAAGTTATCAGAACGGCGATAATACGCGGAGTGTTGCCGTGCAATATGCCGCTTCGTCAGGATGAAATATCGGATGCACTTAATATAAGTCATATCCCGGTAAGAGAGGCTTTCCGCCAATTAGAGGCGTATGGCCTGCTTAAGATTTACCCCAACAGAGGTGCAGTTGTGTGTGCTCTTACGGAAAAAGAATTTTCCGACATGAGCAACGTGCTTTTTCTTTTGGAAAAAACGGCACTTGAAGCGGCGGTTGACAATATTACAGATGAGCAAATTGCCAATATTGGTGTTATTGCTTCAAGTGCGGCGAGCATAGTGGAGCCTCAAGAATTTTCAATAGCTAACATGAAATTCCATCTTTCTTTATGCCAACCTGCTCAAAATCAAACACTGCTTTTATATTTGGAACAGCTTCGTGCAAATTTGGACAGATACCTGATACGCACATCTGATACGTTTTTTGAAAATGCGATACTTGTAAATGAACATAATTTAATAATCGACGCATATACAAAACGCAATAAGGCTGCTTTGTCAGATATATTTATACAGCATTTTGAGCATGAAAAGCAGATTATGCAGAGCTCTTCATTCTTTGAAATGTAGCGGTTTGAAATACAAATAAACAGGCTTGTACCGACGGAGTTGGCTCTGTCGGTTTTTTGTTGCGAAAAAATAAAAAATGTGTCATAAATAAGTATAATAATGACAAGCTTAACCGACTTATTGATAAACAAAAAAAACAGCATTATAATTAGAGCCAAGATAAAAAGGAGATGATTTTTGTGGCACAAAAACAAGCTATACTCATTTGTGACGACCAGGAAATAATACATGAAACATTAAGGGTTTATCTTGAAAACGAAGGCTTTGAATGCTTTTCTGCACTTAATGGGCAGGAGGCGGTCGAAATGGCTGAGAGCAAGAAGCCTGATTTGATAATACTGGACCTCATGATGCCTAAAAAATCAGGTATAGAGGTATGCAAAGAGGTCAGGGAAAATACACATGTGCCCATAATAATGCTTACGGCAAAGGGTGAAGAAATAGACAGGATAATAGGTCTCGAAATAGGTGCGGACGATTATATCGTAAAGCCTTTTTCGGCACGTGAGGTTGTGGCACGGGTGAAGGCTGTATTACGCAGATTTAATTCAGAAAAGAATGAACCGCAGCGTGTTTTAAGATATGATGACCTTGAGATAAATATAAACAATTATGAAGTAAAGGTAAAAGGCGAAAAAATTCCGCTGACTCCAAAAGAGGTGGAAATATTCCAACTGCTTGCTTCAAAACCCGGAAGAGTATTTAACCGAGAACAGATACTGTCACAGGTATGGGGATATGACTATTTCGGTGACACACGAGCTGTTGATACGCAGATAAAGCGAATACGTCAAAAACTGCCGCAGACGGGTGTTAATTGGAAGATAACAACGGTTTACGGAGTCGGATATAAGTTTGAAGCCGAAAGGTAAAGCTTAAAGAAACGTGAAGACAACATTTTTGTCAAAAATACTTATACTTATTCTGGCAACGGTACTTTTGAGTACCGTTCTTACCGTTGTGTTTTTTAATTATACGGGTATTACTGTTTTTGCAAAACAGAAAGCGGAAGAGCTTTCGCCCAGAGCAAAATTCATATCGGAAATGACGGGTGAATATTTGCAGGGCAGAGTGGGATCGCAAACATTTGAAAGAGCTATAGGCGGTATGGAGTATCGGATTTGGGATGCTTCCGTATACGTTTATGACGTTTATGAAAACGTAATAGCATATTCGAATAATAAAAATACTGCCCGTGATTTGGAAGTACTGAAAACTTATCTTTCTAAAGTTCTTTCGGGCACTTCATTAGCATTACCGATGACAGAAACCGATATGGGTGTGCTTATCGGTGAGCCTGTATTGTCTGACGACGAGAATATTATCGGTGCGGTGTTTATGATAAAGCCCGTCGGTGAGGTTCAAACTGCACTCGGCGGTCTTATAATAGCATTGATAATATCCATGCTGATAGTTGTAGTGATAATGATGATACCTGCGTATTTTACATCTAAACGCATGACTCGACCGTTAAAGCAGATATCTTTTGTTGCACTCTCAATGGCAAAGGGTGATTTTTCGGTTCGTGCGGAAGAAAAAGGCAGTGTTGAGCTTGTTTCGCTTGCAAAATCATTCAATCTGCTATCCGATGAGCTTTCAAGAACCATAGGGCGGCTTGTATATGAGAAAAACAAGCTAAAGGCGGTAATAAACGGAATAAAGGAAGGCATAATTGCTGTTGAACGCAACGGCAACATATCATATTGGAATGATGCGGCAATACAGCTTTTGGGCGGAAGCAAGGGAGAAAAACTTAACGATATCAGAGCATATGCCGATGTTTCGGCGGCTGTACAAACGGTGTTTGGTGACGAAATAAAAGAATATGCCGACGAAATAAAAGTGGGCGAGCGTGTGCTTGCATATACGGTAACTCCGCTGCTTGACAAGGCGAATGTTTCAAGAGAAGCTGTTGTGCTTATTCGCGATGTAACGGAAAGCGTAAGGCTTGAACAGACAAGGCGTGACTATGTTGCAAATGTATCTCATGAGCTTAGAACTCCCATAGCATCAATACGCAGTCTTGCAGATGCATTAAATGACTCACTTGTAAAGACAGAGGAAGACAAAGCAAGATATTACGGCTATATATTGCATGAATCGATACGCTTGTCGAGGCTTATAGATGATTTGCTTGAACTGTCAAGGCTGCAGTCGGGAACGGTTAAGCTTCAAAAATATAAATTTGATATTATAGAGGTTATGTATGATATGGCTGACAGATTTGCTTCCGTGGCAGAAGAGAACGGCATGGATATATCGCTTAACATAACGGAAGAATTAAAGGCTGATCCCTTGGTATATTCCAACTCCGACAGAGTGGAGCAGATACTTGTAATATTAACCGATAATGCGATAAAACACGGTAACAGCGGAAATGTTGAGCTTTCGTGCACAGAATGTGAGGGAGATATCATCATAACCGTTTCAAACGAGGGTGAGATTGAAAAAGAAGATATAGAGCATATATTCGAAAGGTTTTATAAGGCGGATAAATCTCATTCGGGCAAGGGCACGGGAATCGGACTTTCCATTGCAAGCGAGCTTGCTTCTTTATTGGGTGGAAGCATCACGGCGTACTCAAAAAACGGACGTGTTGATATGGTGTTTAAATTAAAGAAAAGTGAATGATATTGAACACAGTACCGCAAAATTGATACAGGTTGCGAAATAAATGTGAAAAACTGTAATAAAGCTTAATTATTCAATCAAGATATGGTATTATAAACGCAGATGTTGTATTAAATTTGTCTGTGTTTTTACTTTAAATGATAAAAAAGGAGTGATAAACTATGGCAGCTAATAAAATACTTATAGCAGATGATGATAAGGTAGTTCATGAGTCGTTGGGTATATATCTTACAGCCGAAGGTTATGAAGCGGTCAATGTATTCAACGGTGAAGAAGCAGTACAGGCACTTGACAATGATGCTGATATAGCTTTGTGTGTGCTTGATATAATGATGCCGAAAATGTCCGGCACTGATGCCTGCAAGGAGATACGAAAGAAATCATCGGTACCCATAATAATGCTTACCGCAAAGGGCGAGGAGATAGACAGAATTTTAGGTCTTGAGCTTGGTGCTGATGATTATATAGTAAAACCGTTCAGCCCCCGTGAGGTTGTGGCAAGAATAAAGGCAGTTTTAAGACGTACGGGTGAGCAGGCGGTCGCAAATGATGACGGCACGATAACACACAACGGCTTGAGCGTTGATATCAGAAGCTACACGGTAACGCTTAGAGGCGAGTCGATAATATGCACGCCTAAAGAGATTGAGATACTCTATATGCTTGCGTCAAATCCCGGTCATGTTTTCACACGTGAAGTACTTCTCAATAAAGTGTGGGGGTATGATTTTGCAGGCGAAACAAGAACGGTTGATACTCACATAAAACGTATCAGAGCAAAGCTTGACGGTACGGGACTTGGCTGGAGTATAAAGACCATATACGGAGTTGGTTACAAATTCGAGGTTGAATAATGCACAGCGTTTTTTTGCGTCGCCTTTTGGCGGCGCTTATCATTGCCATGCTGCTTGTTGCAACGGTTATGGTTGGCGGATATACAATACTGAGCAGGAATGTATATACCGATATCAGAATGCAGGAATTACTTCCTAAGGCAGAAGCGGCAAAACAACTGTTTAATGAATACAGAGATCAAAATATAACAGCCGAGGCGTTTGAACGTGTCGGTGAATATTTCATGTCTGCCGCAGATGCAGAGAGCCTTATTGTAAATCAACACGGGGAAATAATATTCCCGGAAGAAACGCAGTTCTCGGTTGATAATAAAACCGTCAGTTCAAGCTTAAATGAACAGATAGAAACAGTTTTAAGCGGCAGTAATGCAGAGGAAGACAGCGTAACAATAGGCGGGAAGGACAAGGTAATGGTTGTCGGAGTCCCGCTTACAGACGATTCGGGCAATGTAATGGCCGGAATATTGATAGTAAAAAAGCTTGACGATGTAATCGCAGGAAGTGAGAAGCTGGCAATATCACTTTTTTGGCTTACAATAATTGTTATACCCATAGTAAGCGTGGCTGTGTCGTGGAAAGTGAAAAAGGTCACGGAACCGCTGCATAAAATGTCCGAAGCGGCGATAGAAATGTCAAAAGGTAATTTTGATATAAGACTTGATGAAAATGAACGAGGCGAAATAGGTGTGCTCTCGTCGGCATTGAACAACCTTTGTGAAGCACTTTCAAAAACCGTATATCAGCTCAGGTCGGAAAAAGGACAGGTTGACCAAATACTTCAAAGCTTGACGGACGGTGTTGCGGCAACCGATGCTGTCGGGAAATTGGTTCACTGCAATATAGCACTAATGCGTATGTTCGGTGCGGTAAATGTTGAAAAACGTGAAGATATTGTTAGTGACAAGGCTATATGGGGAAAATTCGATGAGGTATACGAAACGGGCGTAATGCAAACAGTAACACTCAATATGCCCGGCGATAAAACAATATGGATAACTGTTTCACCCGTTGTTACTGAAGAAAACGAACGTGTTGGAGTTGTTGGGCTTTTCAAGGATATGACCGATATGGAACGCCTTGAAAACATGAGAAAAGAATATGTGGCGAATGTTTCTCATGAGCTTCGAACTCCGCTTACGTCTATAAGAGGACTGCTTGAACCGTTGGCTGACGGCATGGTAAAGGATGAAGACGACAAACAGCGTTACTATAAAATAATGCTTCATGAAGTTGTGCGTCTGTCCAGACTTATAAGTGATATGATGAAGCTTTCAAGATTGCAGTCGGGTGCAGATTATACAGAATATACAAGGGTTGATATTGTAGAGCTTTTAAACGATGTTGTAAGCGGATATACCGCAAGTGCTTCGCAAAAGGGAATAAACCTTTTACTTGATGCCGATTATGCTCCCGATGCAATGACGGATCCCGACCTTGTTGAGCAGATACTTGTTATACTCATAGATAACGCAATGAAATACACACAGGAGGGCGGAAGCATAACGCTTTCCGTCAAGGACGGGGAAAGACTGCTCGTGAGCGTTACTGATACAGGTGTCGGCATAAGCGAAGAAGATCAGGCTCATATATTTGAGAGATTTTACAAAGCAGATAAATCTCACGGCGAGGGCGGCACGGGGCTCGGACTTTCCATTGCGGCAACAATAATAGAAAAATTGCAGGAAAAGATAACGGTGCACAGCGTTGAGGGAGAGGGAACAAGATTCACATTTACGCTTAAAAAGTATGTGTCTTCGGCAATAAGACTCGGACCTGCGAATGAAAAACTTAATGTCAGCGGCAATGAGAGTGTAATTGCTTCCTATACGGAGAAATCGGACGATGCAAACGAAAAGATAAAGGATGCCGAATACTTTGTAATAGGTGAGACGGAAGATGCAAAGCAGAGCAAGAAAAAGTCGAAATCAAGTAAAAAGAAAAAATGACTGAAATAGCTATGGGCGAGGAAAAACATATGATGTGCAATGCCTGCCCAAGGCATTGCAGAGTTGACAGAAATGCAGGCGGCACAGGCTTTTGCGGTGCCGCTTCGGTTCCGTATGTCGCAAGATGCGATCTTCATTTTTTTGAAGAACCGTGTATTAGCGGTGAAAGGGGAAGCGGTGCAATATTCTTCTGCGGTTGCAATATGAACTGCGTATTTTGCCAAAATAACACCATAAACCATAAAAACGTGGGTGTAAAAGCGGATAAAAATGTGCTTGCCGACATGATGCTGATGCTTCAGGAAAAGGGTGCAAATAATATAAATCTTGTAACTCCAACGCCGCATACAGGCACAATAATGTCAGCCGTTATCAAAGCAAGAGAAAACGGACTAAAACTGCCCATAGTATACAATACAAACGGCTATGAGACGGTTGATATGATAAAATCACTTGAGGGCATAGTTGATATATATTTGCCCGATTTTAAGTACGGTGACGGTATTATCGCAAAGAAATATTCCGATACTGCGGATTATTTTGAAAAAGCATCCGCGGCGATTGCACAAATGTATTCTCAGTGCGGTGAGCTGGAAGTTGATGAATGCGGCATGGCAAAAAAGGGCGTTATCATAAGACATCTTGTACTTCCTGCGGCACTCGACAACACAAGAGCAGTTCTTGACCATATAGCAAATAATTATCCCAAAACAATACATATTTCGCTTATGAGTCAGTATGTGCCCTATGTTGAAACAAAGTATGCGGATTTGAACCGAAAGCTTACAAAGCGTGAATATGACAGGGCGGTGGACTACTGCCTTATGAAAGGGTTTGAAAATGTGTATATACAGGAGCTTTCATCTGCAAAATGTACTTATACACCCGAATTTGCAAAGGAATAAAACTGAATTATAAATAAGAAGCAGTAATTACCGTAAAATGCGGCTGATTGACAAAAAAACAACGATAAAATAAAGAAAAAATGAGCTGCAAAAGCATTGCATATAAGGCTGGTTTATACTATAATTGTATATATCCGTGTGTTAAAATAAACTATGGAGGAAAATCAAATGGCAAAAAAATACGTATATCTCTTTAGCGAGGGAAATGCAACAATGCGTGAGCTCTTGGGCGGTAAAGGTGCTAACTTGGCTGAAATGACAAGTCTCGGTCTTCCCGTTCCCCAGGGCTTTACTGTTTCCACAGAGGCTTGCACTCAGTATTATGAGGACGGTCGCAAGATCAACGATGATATCCAGGCTCAGATAATGGAATACATCGACAAGATGGAAGGCATCACCGGCAAGAAATTCGGCGATAAGGAAAATCCCCTTCTCGTTTCCGTTCGTTCCGGTGCAAGAGCATCCATGCCCGGTATGATGGATACTATCCTCAACCTCGGTCTTAACGAGCAGGTTGTTGAAGTTATGGCAAAGAAGTAAGTCGGAGGCCAAGCGGTCTTAGGAAGACAACTCTAGGTT
>JAZNWT010000182.1:0-2603 GCA_045593465.1 Clostridia bacterium | reverse complement strand
CTCAAAAAGATGCTTCGCCTTGCGTTTGACGGTATAATCGGTTTTTCCGACAGACCGCTCACATTGGCAACCGGTGTCGGCGGCTTTGTAACAGCTCTTTCACTTGCAGGCTTTGTCGCAAGTCTTGTCTGCTCGCTCACAATAGGTCTTGCTCCGTGGATATGGGGATTGTGCGGCTTGGGCCTTTTAAACGGCTTGACGCTTTTGGCTCTCGGCATACAGGGTGCATACATGAACAGAATGTATGACGAACTCAAGGGCAGGCCGCTTTATATAGTCGGTGAAACCATAAATATGGACGAAGAGTGAAAACATTGATAAAAAAATAGCGAATAGCAAAAAATTAGCTTGCATAATTTCGGCAACTATACTAATATTATCTTTAGTGCGATAAATAGCACTGAAACGCAAAAAATATATTTTACATAATGGAGGAAAAAACAATGGTCAAAGTTGGTATTAACGGTTTCGGTCGTATCGGTCGTTTGACATTCCGTGCGTCCATCGCAAACCCCGCAGTCGAAGTAGTAGGAATCAATGATCCTTTCATCGATCCCGAATACATGGTTTACATGCTCAAGTACGATACAGTACACGGCAAGTTTGACGGCGAAGTTTACGCAGAAGATGGTGCTATCGTAGTTAACGGTAAGAAGGTTAACGTATATGCTTGCACAGATCCTTCCCAGATCCCCTGGAAAGAGTGCGGTGCAGAATATATCGTAGAATCCACAGGCGTTTTCACAACAGTCGAAAAGGCATCCGCTCACATCGCAGCAGGTGCAAAGAAGGTTGTTATCTCCGCTCCCAGTGCTGATGCTCCCATGTTCGTAATGGGCGTTAACCACACAAACTACACAAAGGACATGACGGTTGTTTCCAACGCATCCTGCACAACAAACTGCCTTGCTCCTCTTGCAAAGGTCATCAATGACAATTTCGGCATCGTCGAAGGTCTTATGACAACAGTTCACGCAACAACAGCAACACAGAAGACTGTTGACGGTCCTTCAAAGAAGGATTGGCGTGGCGGCAGAGGTGCTGCATTCAACATCATCCCCAGCTCCACAGGTGCTGCAAAGGCTGTCGGTAAGGTTATCCCCGAGCTCAACGGTAAGCTCACAGGTATGGCTTTCCGCGTTCCCACAGCTGACGTATCAGTAGTAGACCTCACATGCCGCCTCGAAAAGGGTGCAACATATGATGAGATCAAGGCTGCAATGAAGGCTGCTTCCGAGAGCGAACAGTTCAAGGGCATCATCGGTTACACAGAGGATAAGGTCGTTTCTTCCGACTTCATCACAGATGCACGCACATCCATCTTCGATGCAGATGCAGGTATCAGCTTGAACAACAACTTCGTAAAGCTCGTTGCTTGGTATGACAATGAGTGGGGTTATTCCAACAAGCTCCTCGACCTCGTTTCCCACGTTGCAAAGGTTGACGCTGAATAATCTGAAATTAAGCAAATCAAAAGCGTATTCCGAAAGGGATACGCTTTTTTATGAGTTTTAACACCTCATATCTATTGCTTTGTGTGATTTTTAAGTGTATAATCTTATTGAAAAGTGTATAAAATACGTACTGAAAAATATTGAAAAGTGTGAAAAGACTTTAAAAAAGGGGATTTGCTATGCTTTATCGAAAGATACAATCCTATATTGAAAAGCACTTGCTTTCCAATTCCAATAAGATTTTGGTGATTGACGGTGCAAGGCAGATAGGCAAAACATATATTATCAAGTATACGGCAGAAAAGCTTTTTAAGAATTATATCGAGATCAATATGCTTGAAGATTCATTAAAGGATAAAAACTTCAGCAATGTAAAGACTGTGGATGATTTTTATCTGCAAGTCAGTATGCTTGCCGGCGAAAAGATGCAGGATAAGGAAAACACTATAATTTTTATTGATGAAATTCAGGCTTATCCGCATCTGCTCACTTTGTTGAAGTTTTTAAAGCGGGACGATAAGTTTACATACATTGCAAGCGGCTCATTGCTTGGAGTAACCCTTGCAAAAACAGCTTCAATCCCCATGGGCAGTATTGAAGTCAAGCGGATGTATCCGTTGGATTTTGAAGAGTTTTTGCTAAGCCAAGGCTTCAATCATTATGCTATTGATGCTATGCGTAAAAAATTTGAAGCTCATGAAAGTCTTGACGAGGCGACGCACAGCAAAGTTATGGACTTGTTTAAAAAGTATTTGCTTATTGGAGGCCTTCCCGATGCCATAAATTCATATATACGAGAAAAAAATATTGTTGCTGTTCGTAATATCCAAACTGAGATCCATAGTTATTATGGCATGGATGCATCCCAATATGATGAACAGAATAGGCTGAAAATCAGAAGAATATACGATGCTATTCCATCAAACCTTGAAAACAAGAAAAAACGTGTGGTTATTCAAAATATTGAAAACATAAAAGGTAAGCGTTCCAAGGATTATGAAGATGAATTTGATTATCTCATAAATGCAGGCATTGCACTTGACGTTAAAGCAATATCAACACCTACATTCCCTTTGATTGAAAACAGCGGAAAAAATCTTTTAAAACTGTACCTGAATGATATTGGGCACTTGACAAATATTCTGTATC
>JAZNWT010000181.1:0-2438 GCA_045593465.1 Clostridia bacterium | reverse complement strand
TCCTCGCTCCCTATCAAAAAGCATCTTCCGATAAAGCGTGACTTGTTTACTATATATTCAATTTCGGAATCCTTTTTTATCGTCAAAAACGACGGTTTTGACGGCAATGTCATTTGCCGATTACCCTTACAAAGCCCTTCTTGCCTTTCTTGAGTATAACGCCGTCCTGAAGCTTTGCTTCGTCAATAGTTGCTCCAACATCAGCTACCTTTTCATCATCGGCAAATACAGCACCCTGCTCTACCATGCGGCGTGCATCGGACTTACTCTTGCAAAGGTTGCCCATAACCAAAAGGTCAACTATTCTTAAACCGCTCTGTGCAATACCGTCTGCATCAAGCTCAACCGTAGGTATATTTTCAATGTTTCCACCGCCGCTGAAAAGTGCTTCCGCCGCACTCTGTGCCTTTATTGCTTCTTCTTCGCCGTGTACCTGTGCGGTAAGTGTGTATGCAAGAGTACGCTTTGCCGCATTAAGTGCCGCACCGCCCTCTTTGCACATTTCTTCAATTTCCTCAACGGGTATGAATGTAAGCAAGCACAAGCACTTCTTTACATCTGCATCATCAATATTTCTCCAATACTGATAGAAATCATAAACGGGTGTCTTTTCCTTATCAAGCCATAAAGCACCCTTTTCGGTCTTGCCCATCTTCTTGCCTTCACTCGTTGTCAAAAGTGCTGTTGTAAGTGCGAACGCACTCTTTTGCTCCTTGCGGCGAATAAGGTCCGCACCGCCGAGCATATTGCTCCACTGGTCGTCACCGCCCATCTGCAATACACAGCCTTCTTCACGGTTAAGTACCAAAAAGTCATAGCTCTGCATGAGCATATAGCCCATTTCAAAGAATGTCAAACCACGCTCCATACGCTGTTTATAGCATTCTGCCGACAGCATTCGGTTTACGGAGAACATAACGCCTATATCACGCATGAAGTCCAGGAAATTAAGCCCTCTTATCCAATCTGCATTATTGCGTATAACAGCCTTTCCGTCCGAAAAATCAATAAGCCTTGCCATCTGTGCCTGGAAGCATGATGCGTTATGGTCAAGCTCCTCAAGCGTCATCATGCGACGCATATCCGTCTTGCCCGACGGATCGCCTATTGCAGCAGTGCCGCCGCCCAAAAGTACGATGGGGCGGTGTCCTGCTCTTTGCATATGTGCCATTGTCATAAGTGCAACATAATGACCGATGTGCAGACTGTCTGCCGTCGGGTCAAAACCTATATAGAAAGTTACCTTTTCCTTGCCCAAAAGCTCGTAAAGCTCCTCGGGATGTGAACACTGCTTGATGTAACCTCTTTCCGCCAATATGTCATATACATTTTTCATTGGAATATTAACTCCTTTTTATATTTTCGTATTCTTTTATCCAAACGTTGGTCTTAATATCCGACGGTACCGTCATATAAAACGGTGCTATCGAAAAAAGTATATTCGGTCCTTCCGGTGCACAATTTCTCTTGAACTGCTGTGCAAAGAATCGCCTTAAGAAAATCCCCAGCGTTCTGTATATTTCCTCTTCAGAAAAATCCGTTTCCCTCAAAGCATACTCATAAAGCTGAGTCGGCGTTTGAGAGTTATTCAGAAGTCTGTATAAAAACAGATCATGAAGCTCATATGAGCCTATAACATTCTCCGTTTTCTGAGCTATCCCGCCGTTATCGTCAAGCGGCAAAAGTTCGGGACTTACAGGAGTATCAAGTATGCTTTTAAGCACATTTTCCGCTTCTTTATAAATCTTTGCCGCCGCAGAAACAACCTTTCGCATCACCGTTTTCGGTATAGATACGTTTATAGCGTACTGTCCCATATGGTCGCCGTTAAATGTTGTCCAGCCCAATGCAGATTCGCTCAAATCGCCCGTTGCAATATCGATAAGATTCTCCTTGTTTGCTATATCAAGCAAAATCTGCGTTCTTTCCCTCGCCTGCGTATTTTCATACACAACGCTGTAATCGTCTTTTTTATGCCCAATGTCCTCAAAATGCTGCAAGCACGCTTTTTCTATGTTTATTTCTCTGTAAGTTGCACCGAGTGCTTCAATTAAAAGCTGTGCATTGCTTTTCGTATGCTTACTTGTACCAAAGCCGGGCATCGAAACACCTACTACGTTTTTTCTGCCTATATTGGCTGAATCTGCGGCACGCACTGCCGCCAAGAGTGCAAGCGTACTGTCAAGCCCGCCCGAAACGCCTATTATAAAGCCCTTAGAGCCAATATGCTCCAGCCTGCGTTTCAGTGCATTCGCCTGGATGTCAAGTATTCTTATACATTCCTGCTCGGCTTTTTCATCATCACAGCTTAAATATGTTTCCTTATCGTCAACAGCCTCACTGTAAGGTTCAAACGGTAAAAGCGAAGCAAGCGAAGCCTCACACATTATAAAAGCATCCTCGTCAAACGGTACGCTCTCTGCCTTTATCTCACCGTT
>JAZNWT010000180.1:0-2264 GCA_045593465.1 Clostridia bacterium | reverse complement strand
AGCTGGTTTTTGAAAACAAGGAATCAAAGGTAAGATATTTCCTTGTGAAGCCCACGGATGTTGCAACCTATGTTGAAAGAGGTGCGGCTGACGTAGGTGTTGTCGGCAAGGATATTTTAAGGGAAAAGGATTACGACCTTTACGAGCTTATGGATTTGAAGTTCGGTAAATGCCGCATGGCAATTGCCGCAAGAAACGGCTATAAGGACGATCCCGACAGCGTGCTTCGTGTTGCAACAAAGTACACAAATACGGCAAAACGTTATTTTGCAAGTATTGACCGTGAGATAGAAATAATAGAGCTTCACGGCTCAATAGAGCTTGCTCCCATACTTGACTTGTCGGACGTTATAGTTGACATAGTTGAAACGGGAAGTACACTTCGTGAGAACGATATGTCCGTAATAAAGGAAATAGAAGATATAAGTGCAAGGCTTATTGCAAATAAGTCGAGCTATCGCTTTAAGGAAGCTGAAATAAGAGAGCTGCAGGAGAAAATAGGTAAAGAAATATGATCAGAATATTCGATTTGGAAACAACAGATATAGACTCCATTTTGAAGCGTGCCATAGTTTGGCGTAGTGATGTCGAAGAAACCGTAAAAGGCATAATGGCTGATGTTAAAGAGCGTGGAGATGAAGCACTGTATGAATATACAGCACGTTTTGACGGCGTTGAGCTTTCGTCTTTGCGTGTAAGTGAGGCTGAAATTAAAAATGCCGTTGAGAGCGTTGACCCGATGTTCCTTGAAACATTGAAAAAGGCAAAGGAAAACATTGCAGCTTTCCATAAGACGCAGATAAGGGAGTCTTATGAAGTAAGGAAAGAAAACGGCACGGTTTTGGGACAGCGTTTTTTGCCTGTTGAAAGTGCGGGAATATATGTCCCCGGCGGTACTGCTGCTTACCCCAGCAGTGTTTTGATGAATGCCATACCTGCAGCTATTGCAAATGTCGAACGCATAGTTATGGTAACGCCTCCTCAAAAAGACGGAAGCGTTGCAAAGAACATACTTGCGGCGGCTTATGTTGCAGGCGTTACCGAAATATACAAGGTTGGCGGTGCACAGGCGGTTGCCGCACTTTCCTACGGTACTCAGTCAATACCCAAGGTTTATAAAATAGTCGGCCCCGGCAACATTTTCGTTGCAACGGCAAAGCGTCAGGCTCTTGGACTTGTGGGTATTGATATGTTTGCAGGACCGAGCGAGATACTTGTTATTGCAGACGGCAATACTTCGCCAACTCATGCTGCGGCAGACCTTTTATCACAGGCAGAGCATGATAAAATGGCAAGTGCGGTACTTATAACGGATAGTGTTGAGCTTGCATACAAAGTACAGGCGGAGCTTGAGAGACAGATACCCATGCTTGAGCGTGAGGATATATGCAGAAGCTCAATAGACAATAACGGCATGATACTCATAACAAGTGACCTTATGCAGGCAGTGAAGGTTGCAAACGAGCTTGCTCCCGAACATTTGGAGCTTTGCGTTGATGATCCGTTTGAACTGCTTCCTCACATTAAAAATGCAGGCAGTGTATTCATGGGCAGAAATACTCCCGAAGCATTGGGCGATTATTTTGCAGGCGTTAACCATGTTTTGCCCACAAACGGAACGGCACATTTCTCGTCACCACTGTCGGTTGATGATTTCATAAAGCGTTCGTCGTATTTATATTACACAAAAGAAGCACTTACCAATGAAGCCGATGATGTTATGGGCTTTGCGGAGCATGAGGGCTTGACGGCACACGCAAACAGTGTTTATGTACGTGTATCCGATGAGGTAGAGTCATGAGCAAGTTTTTGGCACAGAAATATTCATGCCTTGAACCGTATACTCCCGGTGAACAGCCGAGGGATATGCAGTATATAAAACTGAATACCAACGAATCCCCTTATCCGCCCTCTCCTGAGGTTTTAGAGGCGGTAAACAGGGAAGAGGTCTCAAAATTAAATCTCTACCCCGACCCTACCGCAAAGGTACTAAAGCAGAAGTTAGCCGACAGATACGGAGTTGAGTCAAAAAACATCTTTGTTTCCAACGGCTCGGATGATATCCTTAACTTTGCATTTATGGCGTTCTGTGATGATAAGACGGGTGTTACATATCCCGAAATAAGCTATGGCTTTTATCCGGTTTATGCAGACCTTTACCGCATAAACGCAAAATCGGTTGCCTTAAAAGAGGATTTTTCCATAGACCCAAAGGACTATCATAATGCAGGACGTACAGTGGTTATCGCTAACCCCAATGCACC
>JAZNWT010000179.1:0-13735 GCA_045593465.1 Clostridia bacterium | reverse complement strand
ACGATGTAGCAGGCGACGGTACAACAACAGCAACGCTTTTGGGCCAGGCAATAATCCGCGAAGGCATGAAGAATGTTGTTGCAGGTGCAAGCCCCATGGGTATCAAGGTCGGTATCGAAAAGGCTGTTGAAGTTGCAGTTGAAGGCCTTAAGGCTATAAGCAAGCCCATTGCAAGCAAGCAGGCAATTGCACAGGTTGCTTCCATCTCCGCAGGCGATGAAAACGTAGGTCAGCTTATAAGCGATGCAATGGAAAAGGTCGGAAACGACGGCGTTATCACGGTTGAAGAAAGCAAGACCATGAAAACAGAGCTCAATGTTGTTGAGGGTATGCAGTTTGACCGTGGCTATGCTTCGGCTTACATGGTAACGGATACGGATAAGATGGAAGCTGTTTTGGATAATCCCTATATCCTTATCACGGAAAAGAAGATAAGCAATATCCAGGAGATACTCCCCTTGCTCGAACAGGTCGTTCAGCAGGGCAGAAAGCTCCTTATAATCTCCGAAGATGTAGAGGGCGAGGCTTTGGCGACATTGGTAGTAAATAAGCTTCGCGGTACATTCACCTGTGTTGCAGTCAAGGCTCCCGGCTTTGGTGACAGACGCAAGGCAATGCTTCAGGATATCGCAGTTTTGACAGGCGGTCAGGTAATATCCGATGAACTCGGTATGGATCTTAAGGAAGCAACAATAGATATGCTCGGTACTGCACGTCAGGTTAAGGTTGACAAGGAAAACACAACTATTGTTGAGGGTGCGGGCGATCCTTCCGAAATCAAGGTTCGCGTAAACTCCATCCGTGCACAGATAGAGGAATCCACATCCGATTATGACCGTGAAAAGCTCCAGGAACGTCTTGCAAAATTGGCAGGCGGCGTAGCCGTTATAGCAGTCGGTGCGGCAACCGAAGTTGAAATGAAGGACGCAAAGCTCCGCATAGAGGACGCTCTCAACGCTACACGTGCGGCAGTTGAAGAGGGCATAGTACCCGGCGGCGGTGTTGCACTTATCAATGTTATTGAAAAGGTTGAAGCTCTTTATGCACAGTCGGAGGGCGATGTAAGAACAGGTGTTGCAATCGTAATGCGTGCTTTGGAAGAACCCGTTCGTCAGATAGCTGCAAATGCAGGCCTTGAAGGCTCCGTAATAGTTGATAATATCAAACGCAGTGAGAAGGCAGGCTATGGCTTTGATGCACGTGCAAATGAATACTGCATCATGGAAGATAAGGGCATAATCGATCCCACAAAGGTCACACGTTCCGCTCTCCAGAATGCGGCATCAATTGCGGCAATGGTACTCACAACCGAAAGCCTCGTTTGCGATATACCTGCTCCCGAGCCGGCAGCCCCCGCAATGGGCGGTGCACCGGGCATGTATTGATAACAAAAGTATAGCTTACAGATAAAATCAAGCCCGAACATCAAAAGATGTTCGTGCTTTTTGTGTTCGCTTTATTTAGTGATTATGATGCTTACCGTTGCCCTGACCGTTGCCGTTCCCTTGACAGCCGTTTGTTTCGGTATTGCCTGAAAGCGTGTTTATAAGGTCACGCATCTCACGCATTGTCATGTTCTGCACATCTTCTTCGGTGATGGTTTCATCAAGTGCTTTAAGTTCAAGAAAAACCATATATTTTCCGTGTGAAAGTCCGTGCTCGTGAGCGGTCTGTGCCTGTTCTTTCGTGGAGGCATAGCACTGTGCGTTTTTATGCTCTTTGGTGCAGTCTTCGAGTTTGTTTAAAAGCTTTCTGCATTGCTTTTCATTGTTTCCCGAAACAGTAACCGTTAAAAGCCCGTCATCGGATAATTCGGAGGATACGGTTTCGCTTTCGAGTATTTGCTCAACCGCTTTGTTACAGTCCATGAATTTTACATTGACCGAGCTTGAAATTTCTTCGCCGCTGTCGTTATAGCCTTTTACGGACAAAACCTTGTCAAAGCAGTTTACGTCAAGCTCAAGTGACGGATTTACATCAATGCTGACTGCCGCAGTAGGCGTAAAATAAAGCCACGTGCCGCCGCCCGTGACAGCAAACAGCACGCAAAGTGCCGCGGAAACGAAACGGGCTGCTCTAAATGTGCGATGAGTTTCTTTTTGAGAAAGCTTATTCGCAATAAATACTTTTGTGTTGGTTTTCAATTCATTTTCTGCATGAATGCCGTCGAAAACTTCTTTTATTTTTTTATTCATCAATATCATCTCCGAGCTTTTCTTTTAACAACTTTTTTGAACGTGTAAGGTGTGTATATACCGTGTTGGGATTTTTGTTGAGTATTTTCGCCGTTTCGGGAACGGTGTAGCCCTCATAATAATGCAAATATACGATATCTCGGTATTTTTCGGGCAAAGTCAGCACCGCATTGAGCACTTCTCGGCTTGCTTCGGATAAATGCGAGCATTGCTCTGTTACCGAATTAAGCGAAACGGTATGGCTTCTGAAATAGTTTTTAAGCACATCTTTGCAGGCGTTAAGCGTAATTCTGATGAGCCATGCCTTTTCGTGTTCTTCGCTTTCAAATGAAACAGAACTGAGGATATATTTCAAAAAGACTGTCTGAAATATATCCTCGGCATCAAAACGGTTTTTCAAATGTATTATGCAAAGCCTGTAAACCATGTCTGAATATTTCTCTATGGCTCTGTTGGCTTCAGTTTCACTACGCATTCATACCTCTGATAATTTTAGTTTTTACCTTGATATTTGCCGTACTGGCGGCCGCATTTATTGTACTGACGACCGCACTTAATTTCGTTATTCTTGTTGTCACAAACACCGTCGTTATCTTCGTCAACGAAGTTTTCGCCCTTGTTGTCACAAACACCGTCGTTGTTTTCATCAACGAAGTTTGCACGGTTTCCCTTTTGTATGCCTCTATTGTCGCAAATGCCGTTATTGTCTGCATCGGTGAAGCGACGGCAAGCTCTGTTGGCTGAGTGTGACGCAAAAGAAATTGTTGCAACGGAAAGAACGAGTATAACCGTCAAAATTACTGCCAAAGCTTTTTTCATGAATGTAAGTCCTCCTTTAATGTTTCACTTACAATACGATTGAGATCACAAAATCCATTCAAAAACAAAAAATTATTTTTTATAGTTTGCAAGTGCGTTTTCAAAATGGGTGCAAAGCTCATTCTTAACACTGTCGGGAGAGAGTACCGTTACGGCATCTCCGAACTGTGCAAGGAAGCGAATAAGCTCACGTGAGGGTGAAGCATTTACGGTAACCGTGAAATAACTGCCGAACTCACGGGAAAACACTGCGTTTGAAGCAAATTTGTCCGAAAAAGCTTCTTTCAGGCTCGAATCACAGCGAAGTGTAATGCTTAAAGCCTCACCGCTGTATGTACAAAGGAAGTTTTTTAAAGCGTTATTGCCGCAAAGGTCGAGCGGTGTGTACCGTGCAGGAAGCGTGGATATGCTTGCTTCATGCATTAAGGAAATGTCAAAAAGATTGAAAGCATCGCTGTCATCGGTTTTGTAAACAAGCAAGAAATTATTGTCGGCATTTATCGCGGCAAGCGGATTTACGGTATATCGGTTTGCTTGCAGGCTGTCCGAAAAAGATATCTGCTTATTTAAAGCACGGGCGGTGCATATAGCGTCAAGTGCTAAGAAAATATCGTTCGTATTTGCTTTTTTACTGCTTATACCGCCTCTTTTTTTGAGAAATTCACGGTCGTTTTCATTTGCAAATGAAAGAAGCTTGTCCTTTAAGTTTTGTTGTGAAGAATCCGTAATAAAACAGGCGTTTTCTACGCAAGCGATAAGAGCCTTGATATCCGACGTGCAAAGAACATGGCGTGCAAGGTAGTACCCTTTGGATGAAGCCGTTACGTCAAAGCCCGAAGCTTTAAGTGCGGCAATATCCCTGTAAATGGCTCTGCGTTCGGCTTTTATGCCCGAACATTCAAGCTCATATATAAGTGACGGCACGGAGAGTCTATGCTCAATATCCGTCTTTTCGGTGAATATTTTAAGCAGTTGAAGAAGCCGCGTTTTTCCGTTTCCCATAATATACCTCCATAAAACATTATTATGATGAAAACGGTAGACTGTCAAGGTTTCTATAATGAAAAACAACTTTTTTTAAAATAAATTATTGATACAATTTTAATTTGTAGGTATACTGTATTTGTGGAAATAAAGACAAACTTTAATAGGAGGACAAGTTATAATGCAATATTCACGTGAAGTGCAGGAAATGTATTGCGTTGCAAAAGGTGCAAAGCATGACCCGGCACCCATACCCGAAGAGGGCAGATGGGTTAAAGCAAAGGAAATTAAGGACATAAACGGTCTTACTCACGGTGTAGGCTGGTGTGCACCTCAGCAGGGTGCCTGCAAGCTCACTCTCAATGTTAAGAACGGTGTTATAGAGGAAGCTCTCGTTGAAACTTTGGGCTGCTCCGGCATGACTCACAGTGCTGCAATGGCAAGCGAAATACTTCCCGGCAAAACCATTTTGGAGGCTCTCAATTCCGACTTGGTATGTGATGCTATCAACACAGCAATGCGTGAACTCTTCCTGCAGATAGTTTACGGCAGAACACAGAGTGCATTCAGTGAAGACGGTCTGCCCATCGGTGCAGGTCTTGAAGATTTGGGCAAGGGCTTGAGAACTCAGGTCGGTACAATGTACGGCACAAAGGAAAAGGGTCCCCGTTACCTCGAGATGGCAGAAGGCTATGTTTTGGCAGTCGGTCTTGATGCAAACGATGAAATCATCGGTTATAAATTCGTAAGTCTCGGCAAAATGATGGACGCTATCAAGAAAGGCGAAGATCCCAAGACAGCTTACGAAAAGAATATCAGCACCTACGGTCGTTTCGATGAGGCGGTCAAGGTTATTGACCCCAGACACGAGTAATAGGAGGATAGTATAATGGTATCATTTGAAGGTTATGAAAGAAGAATAGATAAAATAAATGCAGTCATGGCAAAGTACGGCATCGAAAGCCTCGAAGCAGCAGACGAAATGCTCAAGGCAAAGGGTATTGACGGTCGTGCTATAGTTCATGGCATACAGCCCATAGCTTTTGAAAACGCAGTTTGGGCATATATCCTCGGTGCGGCAATCGCTTTGAAAAAGGGCGTTAATAATGCGGCAGAAGCAGCAGAAGCAATCGGTGAAGGTCTCCAGGCTTTCTGTATCCCCGGTTCGGTCGCAGACCAGCGTAGCGTAGGTCTCGGTCACGGCAACCTCGGTGCAATGCTTCTTCGTGAAGAAACAAACTGCTTCGCTTTCTTGGCAGGTCATGAAAGCTTCGCAGCAGCAGAAGGTGCAATCGGCATCGCAAAGACAGCTAACAAGGTCCGCAAGCAGCCCCTCCAGGTTATCCTTAACGGCTTGGGCAAGGACGCAGCATACATCATCTCCAGAATCAACGGCTTTACATTTGTTGAAACAGAGTACGATCAGTTCACCGGCGAACTTAAAGTAGTTTCTACAAAGGCTTTCTCCGACGGCGACCGTTCAAAGGTTCGCTGCTACGGTGCAGACGATGTAAATGAAGGCGTTGCAATCATGCGTCATGAGAGTGTTGACGTTTCCATCACAGGTAACTCAACCAACCCCACACGCTTCCAGCATCCCGTTGCAGGCACATACAAGAAGTGGTGCACGGAAAACGGCAAGAAGTACTTCTCTGTTGCATCCGGCGGCGGCACAGGCAGAACTCTCCACCCCGATAACATGGCAGCAGGTCCTGCTTCCTACGGCATGACGGATACAATGGGCAGAATGCACAGCGATGCTCAGTTTGCAGGTTCCTCATCGGTTCCCGCTCACGTTGAAATGATGGGCCTCATCGGCATGGGCAACAACCCCATGGTTGGTGCAACAGTTGCAATGGCAGTTGCAATAGAACAGGCTAAATAAGAAATACGAGAAATAAACTTAAACGATTTAAACACCGTTTCGCTAAAAACGAAGCGGTGTTTTTCCATATATTGCCTCCAAAGTATTCAAAAATAAACGATAACAACGCTTTTCTTAAAACCGAAAACTTAAACGAGGATTTTGATAAACATATAAAGAACACGGAAAATTTTAAAACGTTTTATAAAGAGCTTAAAAGACTGAAACCGATTTTGGCTTTGGGCGATACCGTGATGAAAATGAAAGAAAACAGATAAAAACAAAGAGAAAGCTCAAGTTTAACAGAGCTTTCTTTTTTGTGCCTTAAGGCGTGAAAATAATTCCCACCGGTTTTACCGGGGAGAAGAAGAAAAACGGAGCAAAACTTGCCTCACCTTGTCAGGATATAGTGGAAGTTACTGCTATCTATAGCCTTCCTCTGATGAGGAAGGTGGCACGGCGAAGCCGTGACGGAAGGAGAGAAGAAAGCCTCAATGCAGCATTTGATTATAACTCTCCCTCAGTCTTTTTGCTTCGCAAAAATCCAGCTCCCTCAACAGAGTGAGCCTTTCGCATTAAGCATCGCTATGCTACAGTGTACGTAAGTCTTAAAAGCGTCAATTCCCACTATGCCTCATCAGAGCGAGCTGAGAAAGCTTCAATCTACTACCTGTGTTAAACGGTATTTGTCGGAAAACATTTTGTACCTGCCTTCGTATTGATAAAACTATAATATAATGCTTCGATAGCAAAATCAAGAAAACTCATAAAACAAATAACCCATAAATAATATTTGACAAATTTTCTTTAGCGGCACAAATTGTAACGCTGTTGTGTTATAATGAACTTCAATAAAAAATCATGGAGTATGATATGGAAAACAAACAGCCGCTTGTAAGTGTTGTAACGCCAACGTATAAAAGGGATCCTAAGTTTTTGCAGGAAGCTATTTCCTATGTAAAAAACCAGACTTATAAAAATATCGAACATATTATTGTTGATGACAATCCTCCCGATTCCGAACATAGGGAAGCGGTAAGGTCGTTCATGACAAAGTATGAAAACGATCCGTCCATAGTTTATATTCAAAATCCGAAGAATCTCGGCGGCTCGCTTGCACGCAACAACGGTATATTTGCGTCAAAGGGTGAGTATATAACATTCTTGGACGATGATGACGGTTATAAAAAAGAAAAGGTTGAAGTGCAGGTCAAATTCATGCAGGAGACAGACTGCGACCTGTCTTTCAGCAATGTTACAGCATTAAACAGGAAGGGCGAGGTTGTAGATTTTCGTGATTACAGCTTTGTTGTAAAATTTGATAAGACATCGCTTTTAAAGTATCATCTTATGAAGAATCTTGCAGGTACTCCCGGTTTTATGTATAAGGCTGAGGCACTTAAACGAATCGGCGGTTTTGATGATATGAAGATGTCCCAGGAATATATGCTTATGCTCAAGAGCATTGAAAAGGGGCTTAAAATAAGATATCTCAACCGTTCCGATATTTTCGGTTTGCGTGACAGCAATATAGAAGCGATATCCCAGGGTTTAAACAAGATAAGGGGTGAAAAGCGTCTTTTTGAAATAAAGAAGAAGTATTATAACGTGCTGACCTTACGTGAACGTATGTATGTGCGTTTCAGGCATAAGGCGGTAATGACGGTTGCATACAGGCGTAATAAAATGTACGGCAAAATGCTGTTGTCGGCATTCTTGATGTTTATATATTCTCCGATTGACTGCATTGCCGAGGCATGGGATTTTGTCACCAAAATAATGAGAAGAAGACACGTGGAAGCAAAGGAAAATGATTAAAAATATAATATTTGATTTCGGAAATGTTATAGCCAAATTTGAGCCGAGAAAGATTGCGGCTCATTTTTGTGATGAAAGCGATATACCGTATATAATGGAAGCGGTGTTTAAAAATTGGGGCGATATTGATGCAGGCAGAATTGAATATGATGCATATGTTGAAAATGCAAAGTCGCTTGTACCTCAAAGGCTGAGGGAAAATGTTGAAGCACTGATGCGGGAATGGTACAAATGCCTCCCCAAAGTCGAGGGCATGGAGGATATGATACGTTTCTTTAAAGAAAGAGGCATGGGAATATATCTGCTCTCCAATGCTCCCACGTATTTTTCAAAAATGAGCAAAATATTCGATATACTTGAAATATTCGACGGCAAGGTTTTTTCGGCGGATATAAAAATGTCAAAACCGAATGCCGATATATTTGAATATCTGCTTGAAAAATATTCGCTCAAAAGAGAAGAATGCATTTTTATCGATGACCTTTTGCACAACGTAGAGGGTGCTCAAAGATGCGGCATTTCAGGTTATCATTTTGATGGCGATACAAATAAATTGAAAACATATATATTAGCAGGTGATTGACGTGGAAACGATAGGACTTGTTCTGGGGATTTTGGCGGCGATAGCAGGTGCTTTGCTTACCTTTTGCTATTTTCATTCGAATTTCTATATGATAATACCGTTTTTATTCAAGACAAAAACAAAAAAAGCAAAGGAAAATCACAGGTACGGTTATCTTATATGTGCACGAAACGAAGAGGCGGTAATAGGTGATTTGATAGCAAGCATAAAGGCTCAAAATTATCCTAAAGAGCTTATGCAGATATATGTTATGGCGGATAACTGTACGGATAATACGGCAGAATGTGCAGTCAAGGCAGGGGCAACAAAGGTTTTCACTCGATTTAATACCGAAAAGGTAGGTAAGGGCTATGCTTTAAATGCACTTTGCGAAAAGCTGCTGAATGATGAAGAAGCAATGCAGTGCGAAGGCTTTTTTGTGTTTGATGCGGACAACCTGCTTGATAAGAATTATACCGCACGTATAAACGATGCATTCGACAACGGAGCAAGGATTGCCACGGGCTACAGGTCGGCAACCAATTACAGCGACGGTTTTATTGCGGCATCGGGCGGTTTTTACTTTATTCGAGACTGTTTTATAATGCACAATTCACGTACAATAATAGGCTCGAGCACTATGGTTACGGGCACGGGCTGGCTTTTCGGTGCCGATATACTCAAAAAAGAAAACGGCTGGCATTATACGCTCATGGCGGAGGATTCGGAGTTTACCGTTGCACAGGTCATAAAGGGGGAAAAATCGGTCTATTGCCATGATGCAATATTCTATGATGAACAGCCCGTCACGTTTTCACAGTCATGGAAGCAGAGAAAGCGTTGGCTCAAGGGTACGGCACAGGTCGTGCAGAAGTATTGGAAAGGTCTTTTAAGGGGAATTTTCAAAAACAAGGGTAATCGCTTTGCTTGCTATGACTTGCTTTTAAGTCTTGCGGCGGCGGGGCATCTCACTGCATTTTCGTTTATTGTGGGTGTGCTGAGCTGCCTTTACGGCATGGTAACAGCAACGAGTGTTTCGCAGGCGATAATTATAGCTTCGGCATATATCGGCGGTTTGTATTTTGCGTTCTTCATGATGGCGGCAGTACCTGTGCTTGCCTGCTCCAAAAGAATAAAGCTGAGCTTTGGGAGGAAAGTCGGATATATGCTTTTGTTCCCTGTATATATGGCAACATATATGCCCCTTGCTTTGGTGGCGGTATTTTCAAAAAAGGTTGCATGGGCACCTATTGAGCACGGTGTTTGCAAGGACAGAAAATTATATATGTAAATAATCGGAGCACTTCCTTCGTATTATGTAATATACATGATACGGAGGATTTTTTATGAAGAAGATAACTGCACTTTACGGTAAGGGGAAAAACTGTACGCTTTACAGTGATAACAGCGGCAGTGTCACACAGTTTAAGCTTGCGGCAAGGTTTGCTTTGAACAATGCAATGTTGTATGTGTGGGACGAAAAGTTATACAGACTTGAACTCGATGCACAAAATACGGCAGTTTTAAACGAAAAAATCAATGTGCGTGCCGCATTCGTTGTTTTGGGCGGACGGATAGCTTTTGAAAGCTCATTTGCAAGTGCGAAAAAGGCGTTTTTTGAGCGTATAAGAAGTGAAATATTGAACAGGGAAAGTAAGCAATCATATACCGAACAAAAAGAAGAGAACGAATCGCAAAGCGAAAATACCGAAGAAAAAAAGAACGAAGATAACGAATATACAAGCGAGGAATTTCAGTCCGAAGCAATGAAAAGCATATTAAAAAAAGCGGAAGAACTGTTTTCGCTGTTAAGTATTAAAGCAAATGAAGAAACGGAGAAAAAGAGTGAGCAGGCGGACACTGCTTTTGATGAAAACGCGTTGTTTAATCCTTTTCCGGATGCGTTTCCCCGTTCGGTTTGGAAAAAGGTTGCATATCCGGGCACAAACAGGTATTATCTTGAGGGAAGAGCGATAAAGGACGGTATGAGGCTTATAATCCATGCACTGCCGGGGGAATATTCGCCCGTAAACCCCATGATGAGCAGAAACGGGTTCAAAAAGTTCATGAGAGCAAGGGACGGAAGCGGTTATTGGTTGAAAATCAGACGGCAAAAAAATCCGCTCGGTTTCTAATTTAAAAAAGTGAATTATGCGGCACCACAATATATATGGACAAGCAAAGCGATACCACACAAGTTCGGAAAAAAAGTGCTTAAAAAAAGGGAAAAAAACAGAGATTTCGGTTGACATAACCCCCTTGATATGGTAAATTAAATCGGTACCCCGTCAAAGGGGCTTTATTTAGGTATGTTCATCTTTGGAGCATAGGAGGATATTATTATGCGTGTTAAAATCACACTTGCTTGCACAGAGTGCAAACAGAGAAACTACAATACTTTCAAGAACAAGAAGAACGATCCCGATCGTATCGAGTTCAGCAAGTACTGCCGTTTCTGCCACAAGCACACCGTTCATAAGGAAAGCAAATAAGCTGGGAAGGGCGATATAATGGCTAAGAACGAAACAACCGCAGCTAAGACGGAAAAGAAACCTAAGCAGAAGGGTAAAGTAGCTAAGTTCTTTAAAGAGGTTTTCGGCGAGATCAAAAAGGTCACATGGCCGACACCCAAAGAGCTTATTTCCTATACCGCTACCGTTATAGTATTCATAGCGATATTTGCAGTAATAATAGGCTTGTTGGACCTTGCTTTCTCAGGCGGCTTAGGTCTTTTGACTGCACTGTAAGGAGAACATATGTCCGAAGAAGCAAAATGGTATGTAGTACATACCTATTCGGGTTATGAAAACAAGGTAAAGGAGGACCTTGAGAAGTCGGTAGAAAACCGTCATCTTGAGGACCTTATCCTTGAAGTAAAATATCCTACGGAAGAAGTCATAGAAATAAAAGACGGCAAGCGTAAGGTTACACAGCGTAAGGTATTCCCCGGATATGTCATGGTGAAGATGATAATGAACGACAATACATGGTATGTTGTTCGCAATACACGCGGCGTTACCGGCTTTGTAGGCCCGGGATCAAAGCCCATACCTCTTTCCGATGAGGAAGTTACGGCAATGGGCGTTGAGCGTATTCCCATCAGGCTCGACATTACGGTCGGCGAGAATGTCCGCATCATTTCCGGACCGCTTGAAAACTTCATCGGTACGGTTGAAGGTCTTGATACCGAGCGTCAGAAGATCAAGGTCGTGGTTTCAATGTTTGGCCGCGATACACGTGTTGAGCTTGACTTTATACAGGTACAGAAGATATAAGCTTGGTATAATTTAAATTGTTATGTTGCTCTTTAAAGAAATTAAAGAGTTTGCATAGTGGGAGGCAGAAAACTGCCGCTCGCACCACATTATTTTTAGGAGGACACCATAATGGCAAAGAAGATTACGGGATACATTAAATTGCAGATCCCGGCCGGCAAGGCAACACCGGCACCGCCGGTAGGTCCCGCATTGGGTCAGCACGGCGTAAACATCATGGGCTTTTGTAAAGAGTTCAACGAGAAGACGGCAAAGCAGGGAGGATTGATAATCCCCGTTGTTATCACTGTTTATCAGGATCGTTCATTCTCATTTATCACAAAGACACCCCCGGCACCCGTCCTTATCAAGAAGGCTTGCGGTATCGAGACGGCATCCGGCAGACCTAACACCCAGAAGGTTGCATCAATAACAAAGGCACAGATCAAGGAGATCGCCGAAATGAAGATGCCCGACCTTAATGCTGCATCGGTTGAAAGTGCAATGAGCATGATCGCAGGTACTGCACGCAGCATGGGTATCACCGTAGCTGACTGAATGTAAGGAGATTGTGGGAGGCAGAAGCCGTTATTACCACAGGGAGGATAAATAATTATGAAGCATGGTAAGAAATATATTGACAGCGTCAAGGCTATTGACAAGCAGAAGTTCTATGATCCCCAG
This sequence comes from Clostridia bacterium, assembly GCA_045593465.1. GTDB lineage: Bacteria > Bacillota > Clostridia > Christensenellales > CAG-138 > RGIG3096. The sequence goes on along the minus strand of JAZNWT010000179.1, from coordinate 1,555 downwards.
GAAGGTATAGAAGCAGTCTTGGCAACAGGCAAGGCAAAGTTTGATGAAACCGTTGAGGTTTCGGTACGTTTGGGTGTTGACCCCCGTCACGCAGACCAGCAGGTTCGTGGTGCGGTAGTTCTTCCCCACGGTACAGGTAAGAAAATTAAGGTTTTGGTATTTGCAAAGGGCGAAAAGGCTAAGGAAGCTCAGGAAGCCGGTGCTGAATACGTTGGTGACGAGGATCTCGTTCAGAAGATCCAGTCCGAAAACTGGTTCGATTTCGACGTTTGCGTAGCAACTCCCGATATGATGGGCGTTGTTGGCCGTATAGCTCGTGTTCTTGGCCCTAAGGGCTTGATGCCTAACCCCAAGAGCGGTACAGTTACAATGGATATCGCAAAAGCAATCGCAGATATCAAAGCAGGTAAGGTTGAATACCGTGTAGATAAAACAAGTATCGTACACGTTCCCGTCGGCAAGGTTTCATTCGGCGTAGAAAAGATCTCCGAAAACCTCCAGACATTGATGGAAGCAATCATCAAGGCAAAGCCGGCAGCAGCAAAGGGCACATACATTAAGAGCCTCGTTCTCTCAACAACAATGGGCCCCGGCGTTAAGTTCAACCCCATGAAGTTCTAATAAATACGAACAAAGTAATAAAGCCCCGTTGCGTATGCGATGGGGCTTTTTTGGTGTGTAAGAGCGGATAAAACATTGACTTTTTTGGAAGAGTTAGATATCCTCTTCTATATGAATATAAAGGCAGGAGAAACGTCAATGCAAAAACTTTTAAAATTCCTGAAAAGTAAAGTGGTTTATGCTGTTGTTTTTAATCTAATCGTTATGATAGCTTTTTTATCACTGACAGAGATGAATTACGAAATGGCGGATGATTCTACATATGCATATTTCATTGCAGATGGTGAATATAACATAACATTCACTAATTATTTTTTAACCGCATTCTGTGGGTTGGTTCAAAAAATTATCTATCCGATGAGTGCCTATGCTTTTGTTCATTTAATGCTTTGCTTTATAGCGTTTACGGTAATAACTTATGTTTTATTGGATAAGTTTGGGTTTTCCTTCGGAACATTGACGTCTTTGTTTGTTGTCTGCCTTTTTGCCGTTAATCATTATTCGACTGTTTCATTCACAAGAATTCCCGCTTTGCTGTGTGCGGCAGGCTTTTTATGCATAATCCATAATATCTATAAGAAAAAATGGCTGGCGGGAATTTGCGTGGGTTCATTTTTGGTGATTGTGGGTAGCTTATGGCGTTTTAAAATTTTTGAAGCAGCATTAGGCGTTGCCGCACTTTTTGTTGTTGCAAAATCTATAAGCGAATATTTTGCCGAAAAGCAAGTGGGTAAAAATATTCTTTTATTGTTAAAACGTGTTTTTGAACCAAAAAGATTTGTTGTCTGCATTCTGGTAACAGTTGTTTGTTTTTCGCTTCACTATATTTCAAGCTGGATAAATACATCTACTGAAGAATTGAAATACTATAAAAGTTATACCGGTTATAGATCGGATGTGTGGGATTATGATATACCTTCGTATGACGAAGCTA